>CAMYYQ010000353.1 GCA_947303535.1 uncultured Ruminococcus sp. | reverse complement strand
GCTGCTATGAAAGATGCAGTACAGCTACAGCCGAAAAAGGTCAGTCTTTCCTCCGATGAAAATGCACAGAAAGCTATATGCTCAGACGATCCTTACAAGGTACTTGACACAGAAAGCGGAAAAGTCCTTGAAGTCCCCGTCCGCGACTATGTTATCGGAGCTGTCTGCGCGGAAATGCCTGCATCATTCCATGAGGAAGCCCTAAAAGCTCAGGCTGCCGCTGCCCACACCTATGCCGAGAGGCAACGGCTGCGCGAAAAAGCCTCCCCCAATCCTGAACTCAGCGGAGCAGATTTTTCCAATGATACCGCAGTATATCAGGGATTCTTCACAAAGGAACAGGCGCGTGAACGGTTCGGCGAGAAATTTGATGAGAGCTACGGCAAAATATCCGCCGCAGTCGATGAAGTCCTGCCCTACATAATCACATACGATGATGCGCCTATCATAGCCGCTTTTCACTCGATGTCCGCAGGCTATACGGAAAGTGCGGAAAACGTATGGGGAACTTCCGTGGACTACCTCGTTGAAGTTGACAGCCGTTCAGACCTTACTGCTCCGAAATTCCGCGAGGAAAAGAAATTCTCACGGGACGAGCTGAAAACTGCACTTGAAGCTGCCTTTGAGGGCATATCTCTCGGCGATGATATGTCGGAATGGATAAAGATAAAGACCACATCAGACGCAGGAACAGTCCTGTCAGCCAATGTCGGCGGCAAGTCCGCAACAGGAAATGAAATAAGAAATGCACTTGACCTCCGCTCAGCAAGCTTTGATGTGCGTATCGACGGGGATACTGCCGTTATAACCACAAAAGGCTACGGTCACGGAGTAGGCATGAGCCAGTACGGTGCGAATGCTATGGCTGAGGAGGGCAAAAGCTGGCGTGACATCATCGCTCATTACTATCCCGACTGCACTATATCTGTGAGCTGAGCCTTTTGTGCAAAAAGCAATAAAAGGCGGTCGTTTTTTGCCAAATACGTCAATTCGTATTGACATAGCTCTGACGATTTGCTATAATGATTTTGTGTTGTTTGATACAGCATAACACAAGAAATATAAAAACAAACCCGAAGGAGACTTGTGTCCGCGAACCGACGGATAAAGGATTATGAACAAAAACAGAGACTTATATAAAAGATTTGTTACTTTCATTTCTGCAATGTTCCTGCTTGGCATACTGACCGGCATTTTCGCCTTTGTATGGTACAGGAACTACAGTGAGCAGATAGTCCTGCCTTACTACAGGCGAGGAAACTGGGTGCTCATCGCTATATACTGCCTGCTGGTATGGCTCTTCTTCCGAGCCTACGGCGGCTTCAAGCTGGGATACCTAAAAAAGACGGATATGTTTTATTCCCAGATGATATCCATGATATGCGTGAACGTGGTGTCTTATTTCGTCATCAGCCTTATCGGACGACATTTCATGCCAGTTACGCCTGTTGTGTATATGACCTGCGTCGATCTCGGTGCTATAGCCATTTGGACGCTTCTGGCAGGAAAGCTTTACTTTATGATGTATCCTCCCCGAAAGCTGGTCATCATCTACGGCAGTCATCAGGCTGCATCACTGGTACTTAAAATGAGTCAGCGCGTGGACAAGTATATGATATGCGAGTCCATAAGCATCAACGAGCCCGAGGACAAGGTGAAAGAGCTCATTATGAAGTATGAGGGAGCTATCGTCTGTGATATCCCTGCGGAACAGCGAAACGATTACCTCAAATTCTGCTTCGAGCACTCAAAGCGTGCGTATATAGCACCGAAAATATCAGACATTATAATAAGAGGAGCAGACGACATACGTCTGTTCGATACTCCTCTCATGCTCTGCCGCAATTACGGTCTTGACTTCGAGCAGCAGCTCATAAAGCGCATATTTGACGTAGTATTCTCGCTTATCGCGCTCATACCTGCCGCTCCTTTCATGATAATATCGGCAATTGCAGTAAAGCTCTACGACAGAGGTCCTGTATTCTACAAGCAGAAGCGCCTCACTCTGAACGGCAAGGAATTCTATGTGTATAAATTCCGCAGTATGATAGTTGACGCTGAAAAGGACGGCAAGGCGCGTCTTGCTTCCGAAGAGGACGACCGTATAACTCCCGTAGGAAAGATACTGAGAAAATTCCGTGTGGACGAGTTCCCTCAGCTGCTCAATATCCTCAAAGGAGATATGTCCGTAGTAGGTCCGCGTCCCGAGCGCCCCGAGCTTGCAGAGGAATACAAAAAGGAAATGCCCGAATTCGGCTTCAGGCTCAAGGTCAAAGCAGGTCTTACGGGCTATGCACAGGTAACAGGCGCATACGATACTACTCCATATGACAAGCTGAAAATGGATCTGATGTACATTGAAAACTACTCAATACGTCTTGACCTTCAGATAATACTTATGACAATAAAGACAATGTTCTTCCCACCTAAGAATAACGCAGAAACTGCTGAAAGTCTTCTTATGCCGAAGAGCATCAACCAGAAGGAGGATACAAAATGAAAACCACCGCAGTTATCATGGCAGGCGGACGAGGCGAACGCTTCTGGCCAAAGAGCCGCAACGCTTGTCCCAAGCAGTTCCTCTCGCTTACAAGGGACGGCGAGACCATGATACAAAAAACTGTAAAACGTCTTGCACCGATAGTTGAGGCTGAGGATATCTATATCGTTACCAATGCAGCTTATATCGACCTTGTGAATGAGCAGCTCCCAAATATCCCGAGAGAGAATATCCTTGCCGAGCCATGCGCAAGGAACACTGCTCCATGTATCGCTTTTGCAGCAGCTGTAATAAACAGAAAGTACGAAGATGCTGTAATGCTGGTGCTCCCCTCAGACCACCTCATCGGCTATGAGGATATTTATATAAATAC
>CAMYYQ010000352.1 GCA_947303535.1 uncultured Ruminococcus sp. | reverse complement strand
TGCGCTTTACGGAAAAAGACGTTGTACGGCACAAGCTCGTACAGGATATCATCAGGGCTTATGAGTCCTGCCGCGATACTGAGAGTATCCATATTGATGGACGTGAGCTCATCGTTTATTCTGTTAAGGGCATTCATGGCTCTTCCCGTTTTTCTGGATACCTCCTGGTTGCCCCAGTAGATCTTTTCAACGAGGAAGGTGTTGATAATATAGATTATAGCGATAAGGATACCCGCAAATATATATGCGCCCGATCCTTTTGACTTTTTATTCTTTGCCATTAGCCCTCACCTCCATTTGCGATTTCTCCGGCCTTATCGGGATAGAGCATGAGCTGAACATAGTCGTTGGAAATATTATCAGCGTCAACGAACAAAGCACCCGTTTCCAGTCTTGTGGGAAGATTTTCGCCTGCGATAGCTTTCTTTGCGAATCTTACGCCGACATATCCTATCATGTAAGGATTCTGTATTACTGTTCCGTCAAGGACGTGGGTCTTGATGTAGCCCAGCTCCTCTGCATCGGAGTTGAAACCTATAACGAGAATATCATCCTGAAGATCCATGCTGCTTACAGCATCACAGATACCGAGGGTAGTATTTGTATTGGTTCCGTACATTACGGAGATCTCTCCCTGATGAGCCTCGAGTATCTTCAGAGCTTCTTCCTTTGCCTTGTCACGCTTAGCGCACTGAGCTCCGAGGATTATGCTCTTCTTATATGCCTCTACCTGAGCGCTTTTTGTCTTTTCAGCATTGTTCTCTTTGGCATTCATATTAACTATGCCATCCTCAGCCAGACTGGTAAAGGTATTGATAAAGCCTGAAATACGATCTTCTGCCGTTGCCGCTGTATGACCGATGATAGCAACGTTCTTGAGTCCCTTCAGCTCGGGATCATCCTTTTCAAGCAGTTTTACAGAGTCAATGCGTCATTGTATTCTGCTCTCGAGTTGATATAAACGATCTTGATACCGCTGTCCTCTGCTCTTTTCAGAGCGTCATTGAGTTCTGTCTTTCCGTTGGGAGCGATAACGATGGCCTTTGCCTTTTCCTTGATAGCCTTCTGGATATCATCTCCCTGTGTCGAATAGTCGTTATCGCCGCTGGCAACACTGTAAACGACATTATAGCCAAGCTCCTTGCCTGCGTCCTCAGCGCCCTTCTTTACATCGTCCCAGAAGCTGAGCTGCTGCTTGCCGATAACATAGATGGTGCCGTCTTCGTCAGCGTTGGGATTGCCGCTCTTGCTGCCGCATCCGCTCGAAAGGAGCATGAACGCAGACAGAGTGCAGGCAGTGAACGCCTTGAAAACACCTCTTCTGTTTTTCTTGTTCATAACACTGAACCTCCTTATGATCAATTAAGCCTGTTCTACCGCAGGATACCTGCCGCGACCCTTTATGCTGATAATGTTCCTGAATGTCTTAGCTTGCGGTAACACCCCTGTCAGGCTACACATTGATATCCATACTCCATTTTATCACATTTCTGACTTAATTTCAACTGTATTTTGCAAATCCGTTCTTGCCGCCCTGTACAAAAAAATCAAAAATTTTATATGCAATTTAATCAATTTTATACCTAAAGTTGTTTTGCTTCATTTATTTACAGTATTAAGACGCGCCCGGAGGGAATGATAATATTTCAAGCCGATATTACGCAGGGTAAAAGCATTTTCAATATTGCACAAACAACCGTCTCCATTTTTGTAAAAGATAATTCAAATTTTGTCCGCAAAGCCCTTTTTGCTTGACATTAAAATGGAAAAGTGCTATACTATTCGTGATAACAATATAAAAACGCATTTTATTGCGCTGCTATATTTTTATGTCAGGAGGAGAGACCATGCAATGCGAGAAATGCAACGCACAACTTGACCCGAAGCTTACTGCCTGCCCCGAATGCGGTGCTCCTGTCCCGCAGAATATCGAAGGCTTTGAGAATACAATGGAATTCCAGAGAGAGCTAAGGTCTATCGTAGTCAATTACGGCCCCCGCGCTGTTATGAATAAAGACAGATTCATCGGACTTCTCAGCGACCATATCCCCGATTACGACAAGGAACGCCGCTTACTTATTAATATGTACCGCACGGGCATCCTGAAGATCCTCCTCGGAGATAAGAACCGCGAGATAGCTGTCATGAAGGCAAAGAGCTATATGCTCGGCGATCTGTTCCTTGCGGAAAACGCTTCGGAATTCGTCATCGCCTGCTATACATACCTGCTGGGCTGGCCCTACGAGTCACATCTGAAGGTCCTCCCCGAAGATGAAAACGGCTCTGAAAAGAAGGAGACCGAAACCAAAAAGAAACCCGTGGATATCAACGAGATGGTATTTACTCCCCGTAATGCCTTCAAATACAGGCTCAGCGGAAATATCACCATCCCCGACGGATATACAAAGCTTGACGCCTTCTGCTTCGACAGATTCGGCTCCCTCAGAACCATCAAGCTCCCATCTTCACTGCTTGCCATCGGTGAATACGCATTCTCCTCGTGCAAGCGCCTGAGAGGTCTTGAGCTCCCCGAGGGTCTGAGGATAATCAAGCAGGGCGCATTCAGCCAGTGCGCGAACCTGGTCGTGGTAAAGATACCCGACGGCGTGCTGGAGATCGAGGACAGTACATTCTCTTTCTGTACAAGCCTCGAAGTCATCGAGATACCGCCAAGCGTCAGCAGCATCGGCGCGGAAGCCTTCTCGGGCTGTGAAAAGCTCAGGAAGCTCTACCTCCCCGAGAGCATTAAGTTCATCGACGCCAACGCATTCTCGTATTGCCCCAATCTTACTATATACTGCATCGAAAACTCATACGTTCATAAATACTGTCTGGCCACCGGAATAAGATACGCCCTCGTGACCTCGGCTGAAG
>CAMYYQ010000351.1 GCA_947303535.1 uncultured Ruminococcus sp. | reverse complement strand
CTCCCACCAGAAACGCCCCGAAAAATTCGGGGCTGTTTTTGTTTCAGACTATCCACCACACTGACCTTGCAAATCCTCTGCAAGGGCTTTTTTATGCCCGAAAAAAAGGAGATATTGCACGGAAACGCATTTTCTATGTTAAGAATTTTATAAGTAATGTAGGAGAAGTCGCTATGAAGATCGAGGTAAATGAGTTTGATATCAGGCATTATTCGGCACTTGTGAACAGTTCACCTATGTATAACAGAATGAAGAAGTTCACGGTGTTCTGCGGAGCAGTATTCATTTTTGTTGCTTTTATCACCGCTTTGATAGCAATAAAGGACCGTTCAGTGGATCCGATAATAATAATATCCCTGACGACTATATTATTTGTGTTTGCGATATATGCGCACAGGACGAAAAAGGCCAATCCCGCCAACAGCTTCAAGACTTTCACTGAAAAAAATCCCGATTACAAGTGCAGGGCTTCCTTTGAGGAGGAAGATATCGTCATAAATTCAAGTACATCTGTCTCAACTACCAATAGTACATATAAATATGTGCGCCTTGCAAGAGCGGCAGCAAAAAACGGATTTTTTGTTTTACTGATCGAAGGCACAGGATATATCGTGTTCAATGAGAGCGAAATAGTTGAAGGAACAGCCGAAGAATTCAAGGCGATGCTGCGCAGCAGGCTCGGCAATAAATTCAAGGAGAAGTAATATGACAGTATGCAGGATAGATGATGCAGACAGACTTCATGCTACATATCAGCAGAAGATGTCCTCAGGAACAGGTGTTACTATAATACTTTCGGTGCTTATATTATTTTTTGGACTGATAACATACGGTTTTATCGCTCTTTCTGACAGCGAGATAAGAGCAGGCTTCATTTTATTTCTGATACCTTTGCTTATCGCACTTCTGCTGGTGCTGAGAGTCATCAGAAAAATAAAGAACGCAGGCTATTTCATGGCTTATGTCATTGATGAAAATGAAGTGTTTCAGATCGATATTGCAATAGCCTGCACCAATGATACGCTTTTCGGTGAGCAGTACAGCATACTTGTGGGCGGCAGCCTTGCACGTGCGAACAGGATAATTAAAAATCTGAAAAAGCTCCCCACATCTTCTTATATAGATGAATTCGTCTGCAACAGACAGGTGGTTGAATACAGTGGAAGCGTTATAGACAAGGTGTTTTCCATCAGCGAGGGCAAGGAGTTCCTTACGGTAAAGGCTCAGCTCACCGTTGTGAACAAGAGCTCCACCTTTGTTCCCACACGTAAGAAAACGCTCTATATCCCACAGACATTCACGAATATAGACCAGCTCCGTTCGCGTCTGGAATATCTCATGTAAAAATCGGTGAAAACCGTTTTCATATAAAGAAAATTCAAAGTTAAATTTAACTTGGAGGAAAGAAAATATGATAAGAGAAGATTTAAGAAACATCGCCATTATCGCTCACGTTGACCACGGTAAGACTACCCTCGTTGACGAAATGCTCAAGCAGGGCGGCGTGTTCCGTGAAAATCAGGAAGTTGCCGAGCGTGTAATGGACTCAAACGACATCGAGAGGGAAAGAGGTATCACTATCCTTGCAAAGAATACCTCAGTAATGTACAACGGTACCAAGATCAACATTATCGACACCCCGGGACATGCTGACTTCGGCGGCGAGGTAGAGCGTGTACTTGAAATGGTTGACGGCGTACTCCTGCTTGTTGACGCAGCAGAAGGTCCTATGCCTCAGACTCGTTTCGTACTTTCAAAGGCTCTTGAAATGGGTCACAAGATAATCGTTGTTGTAAACAAGATAGACCGTCCCGACGCTCGTCTTGACGAGATAGGCGACGAAGTGCTCGAGCTTCTCCTTGACCTTGACGCAAACGAAGAACAGCTCGAAAGCCCTCTCCTTTTCTGTTCAGGCAGAAGCGGTACAGCTTCACTCAGCCAGTACGAGGCAGGCACAGACTTAAAGCCCCTCTTCGATACTATCATCAACTACATCGAACCTCCAAAGGGCGAGGAGAACGATCCTCTCCAGATGCTCATTTCCTCTATCGACTATAACGAATACGTAGGACGTATCGGTATCGGACGTATCGTAAGAGGTAAGATCGCTGTGAACCAGCAGGTAACAGTCTGTGATTATACAGGCTCAAAGAAGAACTACAATGCCAAGATAGTTTCACTTCTCCAGATACAGGGACTCAACCGTGTACCTGTACAGGAAGCACAGATGGGCGATATCGTATGGATATCGGGTATCGAGAATATCACTATCGGCGATACTATCTGTGCAACAGATGCTCCCGATCCGCTCCCGTTCGTAAAGATCAGCGAGCCAACTGTTGAAATGACATTCTCAGTAAACGACAGCCCGTTCGCAGGACGCGAGGGCAAGTTCGTAACTTCCCGTCAGCTCCGCGAGAGACTTTTCAAGGAGCTTCTCAAGGACGTTTCTCTCCGTGTTGAGGAAACAGAGTCTACAGACGCATTCCGCGTAGCAGGCAGAGGTGAGATGCACCTTTCTATCCTTATCGAGAATATGCGCCGTGAGGGCTATGAGCTGGGCGTATCAACTCCCCGTGTACTCTTCAAGCAGGACGAGAACGGCAGAAAGCTTGAGCCTATCGAGCGTCTTGTTATCGACGTTCCCGAGGACTGCGTAGGTTCAGTAATGGAAAAGATAGGCGCACGTAAGGGCGATATGGTGGATATGCACCCACAGGGAAGCCGTATGCGTATCGAGTTCCTTATCCCTGCAAGAGGACTTTTCGGCTATAAGAGCGAGTTCCTCACAGATACAAAGGGCGAGGGTATCATGAGCCACGTTTTCGACGGCTATCAGCCCTACAAGGGAGATATCGAGCGCAGAAACACAGG
>CAMYYQ010000350.1 GCA_947303535.1 uncultured Ruminococcus sp. | reverse complement strand
TTATTACTATCTTATAATAAGAAAGTATTCGCTGGCTTACAAAAACGAAGAGGTAAGGACATATTTCGGAGTTATAATCGCTGCAACAGTTATTATCGCTCTCAACGTCCACAAGCTCTATGACGGCGTAGGCGATACTCTCAGGCATACATTCTTCATGGTAGCTTCTACTATAACCTCGGCAGGATTTTCCACTACGGATACTGCCAAGTGGCCTGTATTCTCGCAGACTCTGCTGCTGCTGCTCATGTTCGTGGGCTCCTGCGCAGGCTCTACAGGCGGTGGTATGAAAGTATCAAGAATAATGATACTTATAAAGACAGGTATCAAGGAACTCAAATATATCACAAATCCGCGAGCAGTATCTACTGTCAAAATGGACGGAAAGCCCGTTGAAAAGGACGTAGTCCGCGGTGTAAGCAACTACCTGATACTGTTTATTATGCTTATGTGCATATCTGTACTGCTGGTAACTCTTAACGGCTTTACTATAGAAGAGTCGGCTTCGGCAGTAATAACCTGTATGAATAATATCGGCTTCGGTGTGGGACGTTTCGGTCCTGCGGGAAATCTCGGCGGATTAAATGCATTTTCAAAAATAGTTCTGTGCTTTGATATGCTTCTGGGCAGACTTGAGATATATCCGCTCATAATGCTCTTCGTACCGAGAAGAAGATAAGCTTTAAAGACCTGCATATGCTTGGGGTGCTGTGCGGGTCTGAAATATAATATTAAAATGGGAGGAATAAAAACATGAAGAAGGTCGTATCAGCTGTGGTATCGGCAGCGCTCTGCCTGACGTCCATAGCTGCATTTCCTGTAATGGCAGCGGGAGTTCCGCTGGAGGGCATCGTACTCAGCGAAAAAGTAGGTGAATCAGGAAAATGCGGAACTGATGCATACTGGAGCTTAGAGGGCGGAAAAATGTCTATCACAGGCTCGGGAGCGCTTGTAAACTGGGCAGCGAGCACAAAGGTGCCGTGGGCATCTCTTGCACAGCAGATCAATACTGTTGAGATCGAAGAAGGCATAACAACTATCGGTTCGTATGCTTTCCTCGGCTGTTCAAATCTCAGGTCTGTAAGTATACCTGACAGCATGACAAGTATCGGCATGGGCTCATTCAATTCCTGTTCGTCACTGGGCTCTGTTGACCTGCCTGCAAACGTTACCGTAATAGGCAGAGATGCTTTCAAAAACTGCTCTTCACTCAGCACTGTTACTATACGCAACAGGACCTGCAAGATCGTAGGTACTTCAGAGACCATATCAAATTCTGTCGTAAACGATAAAGCATCATTCAGCGGCACTATCATAGGTGTGGACAGCTCATGGGCACAGTCCTTTGCCAAAACCTATGGATATAATTTCAAACTGCTTGACGATCAGCCTGTACAGACTACGACCACTTCAACAACAACAACTACTACAACTACAACGACCACTTCAACAACTACATCAACCACATCAAAAACAACCACTACAACAGCTAAACCAACCACAACCTCTACAACTTCTACTACTGTTCCGATAACAACTACAACACCTGTTCCTCACAGTGAAGACTATATGCTTGGCGATGTGAACGGAGACAAGCTTATAGATTCTGTTGACGCAAGTAAGGTGCTTGCAGAATATGCTGCTGTTTCATCAGGCAAGGCATCAAAACTCAGTGAAACAGCATTCAAGGCTGCCGATGTAGATAAAAACGGCATGGCAGACTCTGTTGACGCTTCAAAGATACTGGCATACTACGCTTATACATCTTCTGAACACGGAAACGTAAAATCATTATCGGAATTTTTAGAGAAATAAAGCAAATATAGATAGGGAGTGCATAGGGGAAATCAAAATAACACTTTCCGGAGGGGCGGATGGTGCTTGAGAATGGAGAAATATGCATGAAAAAAATTGCTGCCGCAGCAATTGCGGCGATAATGAGCGTTTCATCAGCCTTTTGCTGTCCTGTGACAGCTTCTGAGGCTGCTGTTTCACAGATCATTTCTTTTGAGGACAACATTGTCCAGGAATCAGGCAAATGCGGAGATAATGCGTACTGGAGCCTTGACGGCGGAAAGCTTTCTATTACCGGCTCGGGCGATATTGTAAACTGGATGAATTCCGAAAAGGTGCCGTGGAGCCCATACAGGAGCCGTATATCTTCTGTTGATATAGCAAGCGGTATAACTTCTGTAGGTTCATATGCTTTTATGAACTGTCAGAGCCTTTCATCAGTAAACATTCCGAATACAGTTACAAATATAGGTATGGCTGCGTTCAATTCGTGCTCGTCACTGGGCTCTGTTGAACTGCCTGCAAGTGTGACTGTTGTGGGCAGAGATGCTTTTAAGAAATGTTCTTCACTGAGAAGCATTACATTCTACAACAAGAACTGCAAGATAGTAGGCAGTGCCGAGACTATATGCAATAATGCTTCTGACAGCTCCTGCTCATATGGCGGAGTTATCAGAGGATACAGCGGTTCATCTGCGCAGTCTTTTGCAAGTGCCTGCAAATATCAGTTCCAGCAGCTTAGCGGTGAGCCGCCTGCTGCAACTACAACTACAGCAAAGCCTACGACTACAACAACTACTACAACGACAAAGAAGACGACAACAACTACTACCACCACAACTTCGACCACATCTGCGACTACTACAACATCTGCGTATGTTGTCAGCGTGAGCGCAAGTGCAGGGATAGGAAGAATGCCTTATAAGACCACATATACTATGGGTGAAGACATCGACCTGAGCGGCGGTACTATTGTGCGTTCTTACAGAGAGTTTTACAGCGACGGAAAATACGAAGATCATGTCCTTGATCCTCTTGATATGAAAGAGGCTGCCTACTGGAGAGACGGTGTATATATAACT
>CAMYYQ010000349.1 GCA_947303535.1 uncultured Ruminococcus sp. | reverse complement strand
AAACGTTTGCGATAAGGTCTCTCTGCATGGTATCCACCTTTGAAAGCTCCTTTTCCGCATATGTAAGCGTATCGGCAAGCTTTTTGGCTTCGAGGTATCCTCTTCCGTCAAATTTGGTGTTGAAATCGCCCTTTGCAAGCTGTTCCGCAGAATTAGTGATCCTGTCTATAGGATCTGCTATCCTTTTTGAAAGATACAGGGATATTACAAACGCAAAGATTATCAGTATCACCGTGATGAGCATGAGCTGACTCTTTATGATACTTACAGCTGCTCCCACAGGCGCAAGCAAGGCATTTATAAGAAGATAGCCGTCACATTGTTTCGTTCCTAATGTGCAGCCGTACAGCAGCATATCATATCCGCTTCTGGGATTTTTCATTCTAAGTCTTATGATGCCGTCCTCAGACTCATCTATAGCATCTATATACGTACGCAGTCTTGAGAATTTATCATGGAGTATACAGTCGCCGATAACATGGCTTTTTTTATCCTGATTTCCGTATCTGTCAAGGACTTCCACACAGAAATCGTTGTCTACCGACATAGTGTTTATTTTCCTGTAGAATTCCTCTTCATCACCGCTGTTGTAAGAATCGGCAATAGACTCCATGCATTTTGAAGCTGTGCTTATCCTCATCCTCTCATAGAAATGCTCAAAGAACAGGATCTGGAACAGCCACAGCAATGTGAATACTATTATGGTAAACAGTACAAAATACAGCCACACCTTGAATTTAAGAGGTATACGTGAGCCTGCGCGCCTGATAAACTTAATCCGCTTCAAACTTGTATCCCATTCCTCTCAGTGTAACGATAAATTTACGATACTCTCCAAGACTGTTTCTGAGCATTTTTATATGAGTATCGACAGTTCTGTCATCACCGAAGAAGTCATAGCCCCATACTTCCTCAAGGAGCTTGTCTCTTGAAAGAGCGATATTCTTATTTTTAACAAGATAAAAGAGAAGATCGTATTCCTTAGGTGTCATAGATGCTTTTTCACCGTTTACATATACTTCTCTTCCTGCTATATCTACTTCAAGTCCTTCAAATGCGAACTTGTCCATTGCAACAGTTTCTTCCTGACGGGTATTGCGTTTCAGGACTACCTTTACTCTCGCCATAAGCTCCTTAGGCGAAAAGGGCTTTACTACATAATCATCAATGCCTATCTCAAATCCGAAGAGCTTGTCGTATTCCTCACCTCTTGCCGAAAGCATGATAACAGGTATGTTCTTGGTCTTGTGTATCTCCTTGCAGGCAGAATATCCGTCAAGGCGGGGCATCATAACGTCCATTATAATAAGATCGTAATCATTGTCATGGCAGAGATTAACGGCTTCCATGCCGTTTTCGGCTTCTGTTACCTCATAGCCCTCAAATTCCGCGTATTCACGGACAACCTTTCTTATATTCATTTCATCGTCAACGATCAGGATATGAGCCATATCTTTTACCTCCGTGTAAACAGGTTTCATTATTATTACGCATAAAGCACAGCCGAAGCCATACTATATTTATATTATAGCATTATATCAGATAAAAGTGTATATTCGGTGAAATTTTCTTGTACATTTCCGTCAATTTTATCAAAAATAGTAGACCAGTTTAAATTTTTGATTGACTTTTTCAGTAATTTTTGCTATAATGTATATGGATATTTGTATATGAAGGGAGGCGGTATCTATGAGAAGATCTTTCAACCCGCTCGCAGCATCAGTCATAATAGTCGCAGCCAGTGCTCTTGTTATAGGATACTGCATTCTTAACCCTGAATATGCGAAAGCAACGCTCATAATATACGTCTGTACTATGGTCTGCGCTACGCTTATTCTCGCAATATCAGGCTGGATCTACAAAAACAAGAAAACATCTATAGACGAAAAAGAGATCACCAAAGTCATTGAGAACCTTAACACAGAAATGATAATCTGGTCAGATAATTTCTCCTATGTCTATATAAATAAAAAGCTCCGCGATCTCCTGGGCATAAGCTCGGAAAAATCCGACAAGAAAGAAGCCGTATGGACTGCTTTCGGAATAAATACTCCCGATGCAAGTGCGCTTGGAAAGATAGCAGGAAGCTACTCCTACGAATCAAGCTTCAGAAATCCGCAGGGAAACCTTGTATCTATCGCATGGAGCACATCTCCCGTCAAGAGATTTAAAAAGCAGTGGGTACACCTCAGTACAGGCTTCAACCTTACAGAGCTGAAAAAAATGCGTGTCAACCTGGCAAGTGCCAACGACTTCTTCAACTCATCAATGGAGCTTGCCGAGATCGGACTTATAATGAGTACCGACAGGAAGATATACCGTGCATCGCCTGAGCTTGTACGTATGCTCGGTCTGCGCAACAGCACTATAAATGTAAATGAGTTCCGTGCTCTCGTCCACCCCAATGACAGGATACAGTTTGACGGAGCTATCAAAAATAAGGATATGTCTGAGATAAAGAAAATCGAGATACGTCTCAGAAGTGCCGACGGCTCTTACCGCTGGTATTCCTACCGTTTCAAGTCTATCCCCGGAACAGGCAATACTCTCCCCCTCTTCGGCGGAGCTGTTATCGACGTAACTCAGGAACACGAAAAGGATATGCTCATCGAGCGTCTCGCGTACATTGACGAAGTTACAGAGATCGCCAACCGCAACAGACTTGTCAGCATGGGACAGGAAATATACGATTCCTGTAAGATACTCAATTACTCATTCTGGATGATAGTCCTTGATATCGACAGATTCCATATCATCAACGATACTATCGGCTATTCAAACGGTAACTACGTCCTGAAGAATTTCGCACATATACTTTATAAATTCGTTACTCCCGGCGGACTTGCCGCAAGAATAAGCGGCGACAACTTCGCTCTC
>CAMYYQ010000348.1 GCA_947303535.1 uncultured Ruminococcus sp. | reverse complement strand
TTATCTGTTCCGAAGTAGTATTCTGTGCTTCATCGAGGATTATAAAGGCTTCATCAAGAGTGCGTCCGCGCATATAAGCCAGCGGAGCTACTTCGATTATGCCTTTTTCCATATATCTTGCAAAGCTCTCAGCTCCGAACATATCGAAAAGCGCGTCATAGAGCGGACGAAGATAGGGGTCTACCTTATCCTGAAGATCGCCGGGAAGAAATCCAAGCTTTTCACCTGCTTCAACAGCAGGACGTGTGAGGATTATCTTCTTTATCTTATGTTCGCGGAAAGCCTTTACAGCCATAGCAACTGCGAGATAGGTCTTGCCCGTACCTGCAGGACCGATGCCGAGAACGATAGTATTCTCCTTTATTGCGTCTGTATAACGCTTCTGACCGACTGTACGCGGACGGAGTATCTTACCCGAAGCTGTAACACATATACCATCTCCGCCAAGCTCCTGTAACTCCTGCTCTGCACCGTCAGCCACCATAGATGAGACATAGCGCACTGTCTGTTCGTTGACAGCGTTGCCCTTGTCAGCCATAGTCATCAAAGCTCTGAGAGCTTTTTCAGCACCGCCGATATTCTCATCATCTCCGATTATTTTTATGCCGCCGTCTCTGCTTACGACCGTCACATTGAAGTTTTTCTGTATCCTGTCCACATTTCCGTCAAGCTGACCGAAAAGAGCGGAAAGCTGCTCGGGACTGTCTGCGGGCACAAATTTTTCTGACATCAACTAATTCTCCAATCTATTGCTCGGGGAAAGCTCCTGCCTTTGCAAGTGCTGCATTGGAATAGCGCACATCGTCCGAGACTTCCATAATTACCTTCACATTATCGGGAAAATCTATTTTCTGTTCGGGCGAACCGAGTTCAAGCTCCATGATAGCAAGCTTATCCGAAAAAGGATAGGTGTCCAGCTCAAAGAGCTGATCGTGATAATCAAAGCAATAGCGGACCTTTTCAACAGGCGGACAATCTCTCCGCGCACTGCTGAGAAGACTTTGATACTCCTCCGCACTGATCTCGAATTCATTTTCTTCCCTTGTGACATGAGTATGGAAGATCTTTTCCGTATAAGTATACCTTACGCTGCCGTTCTCATCAACAGATCTCACCCTGCGCTGAGAACCGTCCTGTCCGCTTTTCAGATAAGTCTGAACGATACCTATCCTGCGCTTTACATCAAGTGCGGAAACATCGGGGAACTCAACAAGAAATTTTCTTTCGATCTCATATGATTTACTCATAAGGCACTCTCCAAAAAGCAAAAATACTGCTCCGTATATGTTGAAATCTTTCAACATATACATTATACAGCTTTTTTTGAATAATGTCAACAAAATTCTCGATTTATTCTGTCTAAATTGCTAAGTTTTATCTTATTATCACACAGCTGTCACCTTTATCAGAGCAGATCTCTCAGCATAAGGTTGAACGGTTCAAAAAAGCTTTCACCTATTTCAGGGAACGGCGCTTCAAGTACCGCTGACGCATTACCGTCAGGAAGCGGTATTTCGACAACTATCTCATTGCCGCTCAGCCTGGCTTCTGCACCGATACGGGCAGCAAGTCCCTTGGCAGTCTCCTCGGGATACACCTCAAAAACATCGGGCAGGCCGATGTTTTCTCCGTCCACAAATGTCCCTGAGGCTCTGATCTTTATTATGACATTTTCAACAGTTTCCTCACAAAAGGCTTCAAATTCGTTTTTATCGGCAGTATTGGCAAGACTGTATCTTCTGATAAAGCTCAGCAGCAGCATTCTAAGGATATCCGCATCGGTACGCACAAAGGCTGACGCACAGTCTTTGAGCACTACTCTGCATTTCCCTGCCGTGACAGCTTCGCATTTTTCGGCAAATTCCGCCAAAAAATTGTCTGTCCTGACAGTGCCGCAGCATTCCGCACCCTCACGGGACGAAATAAGTGCCTTGCTCAGTTCCGCATTTCTCATAAGATCGCAGCACATCGTCAGGATACCCTCGATAAGCTCGCTGTCCTTCTGTGTACCCTGCTTGTCCGCAAGCTCTCTCAGAAATTCGCAGGAAGCGGATATCCCCATGACCGAATGTCTTACGAGATACTCGTTATAAGCTATGTAATCCTCAGCAAAAGGACTTTCAAAGAAACTTCGGAATCCGTTTTTCTCGTCCATATTTTCTCCGTTCTCAGTGTTCGTGTACAAAAAATGAATATATTATATTATACTACATTTTAATCAGAAATGGAATAATTTACAGCAGGAAAAATTATAACAAAAATAATTATACAGTAATACAGACATTTGTTCAATATGTACTTTTACAAAAAAATCTGTTATTTTTTTATCGAACCACTTGCAAAATTTACCGAGTTGCGCTATAATTAATCTATACAAATTTTTAGGAGGTATATCCAATGTCAGTTAAAGTTGCTATTAACGGTTTCGGCCGTATCGGTCGTCTTGCATTCAGACAGATGTTTGATGCTCCAGGTTATGAGGTAGTTGCAATCAACGACCTTACAAAGCCTTCAATGCTCGCTCAGCTTCTCAAGTATGATACAGCTCAGGGCGGTTACTGTGGTAAGATCGGTGAAAACCTTCACACAGTTTCTGCTGATGATGAAAAGGGCACAATCACTGTAGACGGCAAGACACTTACAATCTACGCTAAGGCTAACGCTGCAGAGCTCCCTTGGGGTGAGATCGGCGTTGACGTTGTTCTTGAGTGCACAGGTTTCTACTGCTCAAAGGAAAAGTCACAGGCTCATATCGACGCAGGCGCTAAGAAGGTTGTTATCTCTGCTCCCGCAGGCAACGATCTTCCTACAATCGTTTACAGCGTAAACGAGAAGACTCTCACAGCTGACGACAAGATCATCTCAGCTGCTTCATGCACAAC
>CAMYYQ010000347.1 GCA_947303535.1 uncultured Ruminococcus sp. | reverse complement strand
CAGAGCGGTATCAAGGAGGACGTTTACAACGACTTCTTCGTTGGCGATGACTGCGATGTTCTTATCGTAGCAGGCTGCGGAATAGATAACTGCGGCTCTCAGGACTCAGAGCACGACGGTATACACCGCTTCTTCATCGGCAAGAATTCAAAGGTTCGCTACGTTGAAAAGCATTACGGTTCAGGTGACGGCAGCGGTAAGCGTATACTTAATCCTGTAACGGAAGTACACATGGACGAGGGCAGCACTATGGAAATGGAAATGGTGCAGATAAAGGGCGTTGACTCCACAAAGCGTACTACTATCGCTGAACTCAAGGGTGATGCAAAGCTTTTAGTCCGTGAAAGACTTATGACTCACGGTCAGCAGCAGGCTTTCAGTATATATAAGGTAGACCTTAACGGCGACGGTTCAAGTGCTGATGTAGTTTCTCGTTCAGTTGCCCGTGACAACTCATACCAGAAGCTTGATCTGTGCATAAACGGCAGTGCGGCTTGCAGCGGTCATACAGAGTGCGACTCTATCATAATGGACAACGGTCGTATACTTGCAGTCCCTTCTCTTGAAGCAAACAGCGTTGATGCTGCTCTTGTTCACGAGGCTGCTATCGGTAAGATCGCAGGCGAGCAGCTCATCAAGCTCATGACTCTCGGTCTTACAGAGGCTGAAGCCGAAGAACAGATAATCAACGGATTCTTAAAGTAAATCATAAAAGCCATAGCATTAATACTGTAAATTGAAATAGGAAAGAAAAAAACTGTGTAATACAGCCTTTAGCCGTTAGCCATGAGCCTTTAGCCGAAAGTGTTCGCTTACGCTCACGTTATTTAAATTTTTCGCCGAAGGCGACACATTTGCTAATAGCTAAGGGCTAAAGGCTAAAGGCTGAGTAATACTTTCCTAATTCAATCACTATTAGTTATGCTATGGCTTTTTCTGTTACATACAAGAAAAGGGCGGATATTATCCGCCCTTGTTTTTTTAGTTATGCACGGCACTTATGTCCAGATGCTGCTTCAAAATTGTACTTTACTATACCAAGATCGATTTTTGTCATCATGCCTTTTTTGGCTGTAATGACTGCTTCATCATTTTCAAGAGTAACAAAGAACTTCTGCTGATTCAGTGCAGTTGGTGCCATCATTGCAGCTACCATGCCATTTCTGAACCACGGCTGCATCTGATCTCCTCTGATATCGCAGAGCTTTTCGATCGGCTTTGAACGATGCTTTGTTCCCTCATTTGCTCCGTAACCTATTGCGATAACGCATACGCGCTTTTCATCATCGGGTATATCTACTCTGACCTTGCTCTTGCCGTATGTTCCTGCTACCCAACAGGTATTGAGTCCCAGCTGCTGTGCTGCAAGTACGATCTTTTCGCCGTAATAGCCGCAGCGTTCATCGAGGTCTTCGAGTGATTTCTTTCCTGCGAGCACTATATAATTCCTTGCATTCTCGAATTTTCCAACATGAGAAAGGAATGTATTAAAGCACTCGGGATCATCATATACTATCTGAAAATCCAGCTCGCCTTCTTCGTTGCACTCTTTTATCAGCTTGTTGAGTTCCTCTTTAAGGTCATCTGCTATTGGTTTATTGATAAATTGTCTTACACTGTGTCGTGATTTGATTGCTTCTTTGATATCCATAATACACCTCGTTCCTGCAAAATTGCAGTTTTTATTATTCTAACACATTTTTTTATAAAATGCAATAGATTTTAGATGATATTACGGAAATAAATTCAAAAATTTCGCAATAAATCGCCTTAGAGTATCTGATATATCATATCCAGTGTATATGCGTACCTGTCATCGTCTGTATTGCAGCCCACTACTACCATTATATATGTATCGTCTGCGGTCTCAAAGGCTGATATGAGACAGCTGCCTGCATTCTGGGTAGTTCCTGTCTTTACGCCTATGGCATTCTCGCAGTAGTAATTACCGCTCTGGTCAAGGAGCTGATTTGAATTCTGCCATGTGAATACCTTTCCTGCTGTGGAATAAACAGTCTTTTGCGGCAGCTTTACTATATCGCAAAGCCCAGGCTCTGACATGACATATTCAGTGAGTTTCAGAAGATCTGATACTGTTGTATACTGCTCATAATCGTCCCAACCGTCAGGACTTACAAACGAGCTGTTCTCCATGCCTATGCTGTCCGCGAACTGTTTCATAAGTCCGCAGAAGCAGTTTATGGCTTCGGTATCGCTAAGGTCAGCATCAGGAAATACATTTCTTGCAACTGAGACCGCCACCGTATGGGCTGCGTCATTTCCCGAAGCAAGGAACATACCTGTTATCAGGTCGCGGAGAGTAAGGCTGTCGCCTACCTCAAGTCCTGCAAGGCTGGAATTTGCATTTACGTATGCAAGCTCCGAACCTGCTGTGAATACATCGTCCATATCTGCATATTGCAGAGCAACAGACGCTGTAAGCAGCTTTGTAAGGCTCGCAGGAGCTGTTTCTTCATTTATATTATTGCTGTAAATTAGCTCGCCTTTTTTCACGGAATATATGGCAGAAGCCTTACAATACGGCAGATAGTCAGTATCAAACTCGTATTTATTTTCCGCTGCGGTCTGAGAACCTGTTTTTTCAGCCTCTTCGGTAGGTTCGTTATTCTCTGCCGACTCTTTGACCTCTGTTATTTCCGCAGCAGCCTGACTGTTATTATCATTTTCCTTTGGCTCAGCATTGCCTTTAAGCGATAATATTACAATAAGCAGGATATCTGCGATAAGTACCGAGATGAGTATTATCAGGAGCTTTTTCCTGTTTTCCTTTATCCAGTCAATTATTTTTGCCGACAATAATATCCACCTTTCTTTTGATAATAAAAGATAATTCCATATAGAATAATCGTTATGTCAGTCATAAAAC
>CAMYYQ010000346.1 GCA_947303535.1 uncultured Ruminococcus sp. | reverse complement strand
GGCAGAGAAGCTGCTTGCCTTCCTCAACGCCCATTCTCTTTGAGAAGCTGCCTGCTGCAACGTTTCTGATGATTACCTCAAGGGGAACGATAGAAACCTTCTTAACGATAGTTTCGCGGTCACTGATCTCCTCAACAAGGTGAGTAGGTACGCCTTCTTTTTCGAGCATCTTGAACATATAGTTTGTCATCTTGTTGTTGATAACGCCCTTGCCTGAGATAGTGCCCTTCTTTTCGCCGTTGAAAGCTGTTGCATCGTCCTTGTAATCTACGATAACGAGATCAGGATCGTTTGTAGCGTAAACCTTTTTTGCCTTGCCCTCATAGAGCTGTTCCTTCTTTTCGATGTTTGACATTTTAAAATTCCTCCTTGAGAATTATATAAATGATTATATATGCAATTCCGTGTCATTACGGAAATTGTAGGCTTGTTGTCAATTCATAATGCGTAATTCGTAATTCATAATTAAGGTATGCCTTACGGCATATTATTTTGATCCTATCGCGTCAGCGATACATTAATTATGCATTACGCATTATGAATTATGAATTAAATAAAATAGCGTCTGCCGCTTCATCAGGTGTATGTGCGATGTAGTCCGTTCCTGCTTCGGTGAGCTCCTCTATCGAGCCGAAGCCCCAGAGGATACCCATGCATTTCAGACCTGTTTTATGTGCGCCGTCAACGTCCTGTTTACGGTCGCCTATCATAAGTACGCGGCTTCTGTCGGTGATATCCGCCTTTGCGAGAACGTACTCTATGACCTCATGCTTGTAGTTGCGTGTGCCGTTTATATTTGCACCGCCCACTATCTCAAAGAAATGAGAAAGTCCGAATTTCTCGAATATGCGTACTGCGTACACCTCAGGCTTGCTTGTGGCGACCATTATCCTTTTGCCGCCTTTTTTGAGCCTGTCAAGCATTTCGGGCACACCGTCGTAAACGCGGTTCTCGAAAAGTCCGACTTCGGAGTATCTTTCGCGGAATATCTTTACAGCCTCGTTTACCTGCTCCTCGTTCATGCCGCAGAACTCAGCAAAGGACTGATACAGCGGCGGACCGAGAAATTTATTCGTATCCTCGGGCATATCATAACCCATTTTTGTGAGAGCGTGTTCTATGCATTTAACTATGCCCTCGGTGGAGTCTGTGAGAGTGCCGTCAAGGTCGAATAAGAGAGTATCATAATTATTTATCATGTGTGCAGTTCTATATCGTGCCAGTCGTCCTTATCGGAGATGAGCCATTCAAGACCGCGTCTGCGCTCGAATACTACCTCGCCCATAAGGTCGCCGACAGGACAGTTTTTGTCGATATGTTCATTCTGGACCACTGCCCAGTGATAACGGTAATAGAGGTCGAGCATATCAAGTATATCATCTGTGCTTTTGAAGTCATCGAAGCTCTCACACTGAGATACAGCGCGTATAGCTTCTGTGCAGTCGCAGATAGCGTTTGCATCGCTGATATCCTCAACTATGCCCAGTGCCCAAAGCAGTGACCAGTAACATTCATACTCCCATACAACATCTACAGTGTCCTGTTCAGAGCCGCTGCCGCTTACGAGCCTCTGCTCCTTTGCGTTAAGGCAGCCGTCAACACCGAAATGCTGCATAAGACCTGTGAAAAATCCAAGCTGATCCGTGTTGTTTTCGCTGATCTCTATGCCTACCTGAGTACACAGCAGAGCAGCAATTGCTCTTTTGCAGATATCATCAAGGCTTCTGAGCTTGACCTGAGATGCGTCCTCGATAAGAGGAAGATTTGGGTTTATGCCGATACCTTTTTTCCTTAATATCTTTTCTGAGCGTTCTTTTCTTTCTGAAGGTGTCATATTTTACCTCCTTTGGGTGAAAGTGGTCTTGGTTTATATCAGAGAGCTGAGATCTGCTCCTGGAGAGCCTTGTCCTTGGCGATAACGCCGTCAGCCATTGCCTTCTTTTCAGCAGCAAGCTTTGCAGCAAGCTCGTCATCAGCGATAGCCAGCATCTGTACAGCAAGTACAGCCGCATTCTTTGCGCCGTCGATGCCTACTGTTGCAACAGGTACTCCCGGAGGCATCATAACTGTAGCTAAGAGAGCGTCAACGCCCTCAAGTGCCTTTGACTTCATAGGTATGCCGATAACAGGGAGTGTTGTATGACCTGCAACTACACCTGCAAGGTGAGCAGCCATACCTGCGGCGCATATGATAGCTCCGAAGCCGTTAGCCTTTGCATTTGAAGCAAATTCAGCAGCCTCTGCGGGAGTTCTGTGCGCACTCATAACGCGGCATTCAAATTCAACGCCGTACTTTTTGAGCTCTGTGAGAGCTGATTTTACAACAGGGAAGTCGCTGTCGCTTCCCATGATAACTGCAACTTTTTTAGACATGGTTATTTCTCCTTTATATTATCTGTCAATGGAGCGTGAAACGATTATTTCGTTTACGCCGCTTGATGTGCCCCACAGGTCTGTGCCCCATATAGCCCAGAGCTGATCTGTACCCATTGACCAAGAGTATTCGTCCTTGACACCTTCGCCTGAAAAAGCCGAAGGCTTATCAGCTTTACCGTATTCTTCTTCAAGGGTAGGCAGCAGTTTATTGAAAGCTTCTTCAAGTTCACTTTCCGAATAGGGATAACTGCAATCCTCTACATGACCAACAGCTCCGATATGGTAGCCGAAGCATATGAGCTGATGATTTTTGGCGTTGAACTCAACGAACATATATCCGTCAAGCCCTGTGCCGAATACCTCGTCGGCAGTTACTCTGTAGTCGTATTCCACCGAAGGCTCAAAGCCATGTTCGTATTGGTAATCGTATTTATCGCCGATAACGGAAAATACTTCCTCCTCAGACATTCCTGTTTTAAGCTGACTCAAAATATTTTGTCCATTGTTCGGTGACTGGGAAT
>CAMYYQ010000345.1 GCA_947303535.1 uncultured Ruminococcus sp. | reverse complement strand
GAAGGAGTTCGCTTACGCTCACATTATTTAAATTATTCGCCGAAGGCGACACATTGGCTAATAGCTAACGGCTAAAGGCTAAGATAAAACTTCCCTGATTCAATCATTATTAATTTCGCGGGTGTATTTTTCGGAAAATTCCGTACCAAAAAGCTCTCCAAAACAGCTGTTGTCAGCAATAAGCTTCAGCTTTTGTGCTTTGGAGAGCTGCTTTATCCTGTATTCGAGCTTTGAAGCGAGACTGCGGTTTTCGCTGCTCCAAAGAGCTTCGAGAGAGACTGCCTTGTGTGAGCGGGTATATTTCGCGCATTTTTCCGTTCTGCCGAAATGTTCGCTCATACGGCGTTCCACATCGTTTGTGATGCCAGTGTACAGCAGGTCTCCCTCACATTTTATTATATAAGTATAGTACATTTCTCATACCCAGAATGCGAACATTCTCTGAACTTCGTAAGCCATTTCGGGGAATTCTCTGTTGTAGATATCAAAGCGGAATGCCTGATTGAATTCCTGTACGCCGCCTACTACCAGTCCCCACATTACCGAGAACCACATAAAGGCGGATATGAGCTTTTTCTTGGTTGGGTCGTCGAGTCGGCTGTAGATGAAGAATATGATAGTGTATGCGCCGAGAAGTGACTGCCATGCGAAGTCAGCCATATATCTCACAGCATAGCCGCTTTCCCATACGGAAGCAACGATGCCGAATGGGATAAAGATACACGGGATAGCGATATATGCTGCGCAAAGGAGCTTTTCCTTCCTTTTACCGCGGACTTTCTTAAGAGCCTTGCCTGAGAGCAGATATGCAAACATTGGAAGTGCAAGGAAGAAAAGTCCCGAGGTATTTGCTGTGGAATTAAGATCGGCGTAGAAATAGCCTCCTGCGTTCATAAACTGGAACTCAGTGCCGATTATAGGATAATAGGTCTTGAAAGCAGGGGGATTGAGGAAGTAGTTATACAGAGCTGTCCATGAAAGACGGCTGTGGAACTGCGTCTTTGTGAAGTCGTTGATAGTCAGTGAATACTGTATGCCGAATTCAAACGGCGAGCCGAAACGGTCGTAGTTGTACCACATCTGTGTAAGACCTATGCAAGCCATTGGCACTATAGCACAGAGCAGATAGCGGATTCCCGAAGCTGTGAAAAGCTTGTTTTCGCCCTTTTTGACTGATGCTGATACACGGGGTAGTGCAAGCAGCATGAACAGTGCTGCGGTTATGCAGTAGAGTACAAGTGTAGGACGGCAGAGAACTGCAATGGCAAAGAGGAGCGAGGATATGACAGTCCTGCTGAGTATGGGCTTTTCTGTACCTATTATGTTTGCGGAGAACATGAAATATACCGCCCACGTTAGCGTTGCGAAGCCTGCGGACATAGCCACTTCATAGAAAAGAGGTCTGCCGATGCTGAACCATACGCCGCTTACGGTCTGAATGAGGATAAGTCCTGCTATGGCTATGCCTGTGGGAGTTTTCGGGAAGAACTTCTTGAGGAACTCCTTGTAAAGCTTGGTAAGTCCTATCATTCCTATGATCGCAAACAGGAGAACTGCCATAGAATCGGGGAAGAAATATCCCGTAAGCAGATGATACGGCAGGAATACAAGTACAACGGGAGCTATACCGTAATAGCTGAAATACTGCTGATCAAAGTAAACATGATCCCACTGATAGCGGATATGAGCTTCATCAAGAGCGTCGCTGTTGTAAGGAGTAGGGAAGTTGTTGAGCTCGTCAGTAGGCTCGGTGAGCAGGTGAGTGCTGCCGTGTTCAAAGGCTTCAACAAGCTCCTGAGTCATCTGATTTCCCGACGGACGCTTCATTATGTCGATGATAGAAGTGTTGTCAAGCTTTGTGAATGTTATGAGTACTGCCGCAAGGCAGGCAATATCGGTTATGATGACGCAGGCAAGGCGGAATATCTTTTTGTTCTTGGTGAAGCTGTACTGCATAGTCTTGCTCTTCATCATAAGCTGCCAGAAGCAGGCTGCAAATACTATAAGGAACAGTCTTGCCCATGAGATGCTCATAGGTATCTGTTTGTTGAAAGTTATGCCCTTAATGTATATCATGCCTTCATCAAGTGGAGAAACAGTGAGTTTAAGGTTGCTCACATCGCCCGAAAGGTGGAGCTGTATATAGTGCGAATGGGGCTTGCCCTTGACAAGAGTGCCCTCGGCTATCGCCTGTCTGTAGTCGTTTGACCTTGTTTCGTCCATAGCATCAATGGAGACATTTGCAGCCTTTGTGTTCTTGCCGAAGTCGATATCCACGTAAACATCTGCAACTTGTTCATTGATGCCCTTGAATGTGAAGGTGGTTGTGCGGTCACCGATAACAGCGATATCGTCAGTATCGGGACGGTACTCTATGTCGCTGCCGTCAGAAAGCTCCTGAGCGGAAAAACTCATTTCACCGTAGCTGCCGAACCAGAGACGGAATGTGGGGATACTGAATATGGTGGCTTCGAGCACAGTGGCTATGAGCAGGGCTTTTACGAATGTAAGAGCGGTGTGGTACTTTTTCTTTTTGTTGACAGTGCAGACAAACATGGACAAGCCTGCTGCTGCACCGAGCATAAGGAAAGCACCCTTGTATTCGCTTATCTTTATTATGCCGAAAGCCTCTGCGGCTGCAATGAAGCTAAGAAGTACCGCAGTACCTCTTGCAATTCCGCGCAGACTTTTTGTCTTTGGACTTATCTTGCTGTAACCGTTGATGTCGCATTTTATCTCATGCAGAAAAACAGCGGTCACTGCGACAGAGACCGCAAGCATTAAAACAAACAGGAACGTATTCATATAAACTCCGTATTATGGCGTTATGCCGTGATATTATATTCTTGTGGCGAGAAGCTCGGAATATTTTCCGCGGAACTGCTCGAAGCGGTCCTCG
>CAMYYQ010000344.1 GCA_947303535.1 uncultured Ruminococcus sp. | reverse complement strand
TGGTATATCGGTTACGTTATACAGGCAGGTATCGGTAACCAGGACTGCGGTATGACTCCGCTGCAAATGGCTGTAGTTGCAAATACTATCGCTAACCGCGGTGTAAGATATCAGCCATATCTCGTAGACAGCTATTACCAGTACGGCACAGATAAGCTTATCAAAAAGACTGAGCCTACTATCGCTCAGCAGATAGAGCTTAATACTCCCGACCTCTATGACTATATCGTAGGCGGTATGATGGACGCTGCAAGAAATATGCCTGCAAGATACTCTCTTACAGACCTTGGCTACGATGTTGCTATAAAGACAGGTACTCCTCAGACAGGTCGTAACCTTGATGAGCAGAACTCGTTCTTCATCGGCTTTGCTCCTGCTGATAACCCCGAAGTCGCTTTTGCAGGCGTTATCGAAAGCGGTGAGTATTCCAAATATATGATACGTGACCTTCTTCTTGCTTATCAGGAGTGCTACGGTCTTAACGGTGTCAAGCCCACAAAGCAGAAGCTCCCCGAGGAAGTTCGTCCAGAGCTTACCACTACATCATTTACTACAACTACCACTACGACTACTACCACAACTACTGTTGAAACTGTTATCGAACCATATTCAGAAGCTCTCACAGATGCTCCCGCTGAGCCGTGGACTCAGCCTGTTCAGCAGCAGCCGTGGACAGAATACCCTGCCGCTGTTCCTACAGAACCCACAGTACCTTATGATCCGAATGCACTTTCTCCCGAAGCTTCTCAGGAGCCTAACTATCAATGATAAAGGAGGCGATAATATGAGAATAAAGAAAATGCTGCCAAAGATAGTTATACTTGTCCTTTGCGCATTGGTCATGTACTTTCTGCTCAATAAGCTGAACGACGTTACAGGTGATGACCAGAAAAAGATAGACGAACAAAACAATGAGTTTGTAAATGATCTTGAAAATAATGCTGTTTTCATCGGAGACAGTTTCAAACTTGTATTTTAAACTCAAAGGGACGATGTTATACCGTCCCTTTTTTCATGCGCAAAACCTGAACACTCTACACATCGCATCTTGTTGTTTGTATCGTGAGGCGCGGACGACCAATGGTCGTCCCTACAAGCTAATGGCTAACGGCTAAAGGCTCGTGGGTGGATAATATCCGCCCACTCTGGGCTTTTATTGCTAAATTTTATGGAAACTCTTGCAATTCAAAGCAAACTATGATATAATATTAACGATGGGGTCACGATCCCCGTAAATGAATTCTCAGGAGGAATTATATCTATGTTAACTTCAGCTACAGAAATGCTCCAGAAAGCAAGAGCAGGCAAATACGCAGTAGGTCAGTTCAATATCAACAACCTTGAGTGGACTAAGGCTATCCTTCAGACAGCTCAGGAGTGCAATTCACCTGTTATCCTCGGTGTTTCAGAGGGTGCCGGCAAGTATATGTGCGGTTTTGAGACTGTTGCAGCTATGGTTGCAGCTATGGACAAGTCTCTCGGAATCACAGTTCCTGTTGCACTTCACCTCGATCACGGCTCATATGAGGGCTGCTACAAGTGCATCAAGGCTGGCTTCACTTCAATCATGTTCGACGGTTCACACTTCCCGATCGAAGAAAATGTTGCAAAGACAACTGAGCTCGTAAATGCTGCTCACAATCTTGGTCTTTCAATCGAAGCAGAAGTTGGTGCTATCGGTGGTGAAGAAGACGGCGTTATCGGTAAGGGCGAGTGCGCAGATCCTGCTGAGTGCAAGATGATCGCAGACCTCGGTGTTGACTTCCTCGCAGCCGGTATCGGTAATATCCACGGCGTATATCCTGCAAACTGGGAAGGTCTCAGCTTTGAGACTCTTGAGGCTGTTAACAAGGCTGTTGGCGAGATGCCTCTCGTACTCCACGGCGGTACAGGTATCCCTGACGATATGATCACAAAGGCTATCTCTCTCGGCGTTGCTAAGATCAACGTTAACACAGAGTGCCAGCTCGTATTTGCTGAGGCTACACGCGGCTACGTAGAGGCAGGCAAGGACAAGCAGGGCAAGGGCTTCGATCCCAGAAAGCTCCTCGCACCCGGCGTTGAGGCTATCAAGGCTAAGGTCAAGGAGAAGATGGAGCTCTTCGGAAGCGTTAACAAGGCTTGATCATAATAATTCCATAAATATAAAACCTGAGAACTTTTCGTTCTCAGGTTTTTCTTTTATATATTCTCGCAGAAAGCTATTATTTCAGCTTTTCGCGGTCCAACTGCTTCCTTGTACTCTATGGAGCAGAGCCCGAGACTGCCGCAGCAATCTATTTCAAGATGACCGTAAAAGTGCTCGATAGTGCCTATTATACGCTGGCACTCTTTCATATTCGGACCTGTGCGGAGTGCTATGGAATACCCCTTTTTGCCGCTGCTGAGCTTGGCATGAGGCTCATGTGTATTGCACCACGGAGTGCATCTGTCAATGAAAGCCTTGAACTGAGCAGGAACGTCAGCCCAGTATGAGGGTGCTACAGATACGATGATATCTGCGTCCTCAAACTTATCCATAATAACCGTGATATCGTCTTTCTGAACACACTCCACCGTTTTATGACAGCTCCTGCACCCCTTGCAGAAACTGAAATCATAGTCGTCTATACATATACTCTCGGCAGTGTATTTTTTTGACAGTTTCTCTGTAACTATGCGGACTATCTCCGCTGTTGCTCCGTTTCTTACAGGGCTGCAATTGATGATGAGTGCGTTCATACTGATACCTCCGTTTTATAATAATAAAACTGATTATAGCACAGTATCACACAAAAGTCAATATGTATCGTCGGTGATACACGGAATCCAATTTTGATTTGAAGATCAAATTTGTAGGGGCGGACGCCCTCGTCCGCCCGAAATGGTAAGTATATTTGGAATTTAGGGACGCCGAGAGCGG
>CAMYYQ010000343.1 GCA_947303535.1 uncultured Ruminococcus sp. | reverse complement strand
AAGCGTCAGTGCCATTGAGATGATGAACATAAGAATGACAATGCTTATGAATGTGCCCTTTCTGCGGCGTATATTTGCTTTCAGCAGGGTGATTATCTCCATAGCTCTCACCTCACCATTCAAGCGAATTGAGCCATGCGTTTACCTGAGTTTCGCGGCTTTTTTCTTCGGTCTGACTATAGGGACTTAGACTGAGTTCGCCGATGATATTTCCGTCGGAGAGGTAAAGCAGCCTTGATGCTCTTACAGCAGCTCGTATATCATGTGTTACCATAAGTACGCTCTGACCGTTTTTGTTGAGGTCTGTGAGCAGGTCAAGCACTTCTGTGGTGTTTTTGCGGTTAAGTGCGCCCGTAGGTTCGTCAGCAAATATGAGCTTGGGCTGATTGATAACAGCTCTTGCAATTGCACATCTCTGCTGTTCACCGCCCGATACCTGTGACGGAAGATGAGTTTTTATGTGGTCTATGCCTATTCTCTTGAAAAGCTGAACTGCCCGCTCTCTTACCTCAGCAGGAGAATTCTTTTTGTTGAGATAGCCTGAGACCACAACGTTTTCGTATAGCGACAGATTGCTTACAAGGTGCATCTGCTGGAAAATGAAGCCGAAGTCAGAGTATCTCAGCTTTGCAAGCTCTTTCTCGTTCATGAGGACGATGTTTTTGTCGTCGTACATAACAGAGCCAGCGGTAGCCTTATCCATACCGCTGAGAGCGTAGAGCATGGTGGATTTGCCCGAGCCCGAAGCTCCCATTATAACGGTGAAGTCTCCTTCATATATATCGAGGTCAACGCCTGACAGTATATGTACCTGTTCGCCGTTGTGAGCAAAGCTCTTTGAAAGTGATCTGGCTGTCAGAATGGATTTTTTCATATATGTTTTTCCTTTCGCTTTTACTGTACTGATTATACAGCAAAAGTTATTAAGAAGTATTTAAGCACACAATGGGAGCGATACGGTCACTTCGAGACCGCCCTCGGGGTGATTTCTGAGGCTGACATCTCCGTTTTGCGCTTCGGTGAGGTATTTCACGATATACAGTCCGAGACCTGAGCCCTGCTCATTGCCTGAGTTGCTGCCGCGATAGAATTTACCGAATATGAATGGTATATCCGAGTCGGGGATACCGTTTCCGAAGTCGCGGAATCGTATAAGCACATTATGCTGTTCAAGCTCCATAGATACATTTATATCGGTATGAGCGTATTTTCTTGCGTTGTTTATAAGGTTCTCGGTGATCTGCATAAGTCTGTTCTTATCTGCACTTACCTCGGCTTTGAAGCTGGGTGTGATAAAGCTGACATCATCATGCTCAGCTGCTATCTCCCTGACGGTATTTTCCATAAACTCAGTCAGTTCCAGCTGCTCGTGGTGTATTTTCAGTTTGTCAAGGTCGGATAGAGTGTGCAGGAACAGATCATTCGTAAGCTTGGATACTTCATCGCATTTTCGCATTATCACCGACAAGTATTTGCGCCTTTTTTCGGGGGAGCTGTCAAGATTTGCGTCAAGTCCCTCTGCATAGGCTCTTATGGAAGAAACGGGAGTTTTTATATCATGTGAAAGTGTAGCGATGACGGTCTTGTTATTGTCTATGGCTTCGCGCTCGCAGGCTCGCGCTTTCGTTATCTCACGGCGCATACTGTCAAATGCCCATGTGAAGCTTCCGAAATAGTTTGAACGTTCGTAGTTCAGCGGGATATCAAAGTTTCCCTGAGCTATTTTTTCGGCAAAAGTCTTCATTTTGTCAAAGGGGCGTAGTATAGAGAAATACACATACCCGAAAACAGTGGCCGCGAATAAACAGCCTATGATGCATATAATGAAAGTATCGGAGCTTTCAGGGACAGGCACTTCCTGACGGCGTATAGTTTCTTTGAGCAGAGCTGCTTTTTCGGCAGCTTTTTCTGTTTCGCCCATATGTATGAGCTGCTCAACTTCATTTACAGCGACTATCAGCTCGCCGTTTGAGTCGGGGGAGCAGCTTTTTTTATCGTTATGCGCGAAAAATACAGAAACACCTGTGATAAGCATTATGAAGAAAAGGGTGATGCCGATTATCCTGCTTTTCATTATTCGACCTCCAGTATATAGCCTACTTTATAGACTGTTTTTATGTATCGCGGCGAAGCAGGATCGTCCTCAAGCTTTTCGCGTAGCCAGCGTATATGCACCGCAAGAGTTGACGGTTCTACGGCGGAGAAAGCTCCCCATACCGCTGAAAGCAGGGTTTCCTTTGATACAGCTGTACCGCTGTGTTCGCATAGATAAGCCAGCAAGTCGAATTCTTTCAGTGAAAGCGCCACGGAAGCACCGTTTTTAGTGACCGAACGTGCGGATATATCAACATTTACATTGCCGAATGAGATCACTTTTTTCTCATCGCTGTTTCCGTATGCTCTGCGCATGAGAGCTTTTATGCGCGAAAAAAGCTCAGCCATAGAATATGGCTTTGGAAGATAGTCGTCTCCGCCGATGTCAAAGCCTGTTATCCTGTCGGATTCACTTGTACGGGCACTTGCAAAAATAACAGGTACATCTGATACCCTGCGAAGCTCGCTGCATATCTCAAATCCCGTAGAATCGGGGAGATTTATGTCAAGAAGGATAAGATCAAAGCTGTTTTTGCCCAAAAGTCCAAAAGCTTCTTCGGCAGTTTCGGCAGCTGTTACTTTGTAGCCGTAGCCTTCAAGCATATCCGATATCACGAACGAAAGGTCGGCGTCATCATCTATAATAAGGATACTGTTTCTCATGTTGTCCTCCGTATTTAATAATGTATAAATGAAGTTTTAGCTGCATTTCCGCAGCGAATATGATATTAAAATCATACAACATTACATAATCAATGTCAAGACAGATAAAGCGGGTGTGAGGTCGCTGACGGCAGCGTTTTTGTGA
>CAMYYQ010000342.1 GCA_947303535.1 uncultured Ruminococcus sp. | reverse complement strand
AACAAAGGTAAACACAAAGCCTATCACAGATGCATTGGCAAACGGAAATATCCCTGTTATCGCAACTGTTGCAACAGACGAGGAGGGTAATACATATAATATAAACGCAGATACAGCCGCAGCAAGAATAGCTGCCGAGCTTGGTGCGGAAAATCTCATACTTATGACAGATATCGCAGGACTTCTCCGCGATAAGGACGACCCGACAACACTTATCCCCGAGGTAAATGTCAGCGAGGTCCCTTTCCTCAAGAGACAGGGCATTATCTCAGGCGGTATGATACCTAAGATAGACTGCTGCGTTGAAGCTGTCAGACGCGGCGTAAGCAAGACTGTTATCATAGACGGAAGAGTTCCTCATTCTATACTCATTGAGATACTCTCCAATGAAGGAATAGGTACTCAGTTTACTTGATAAAGTTTCTTCTCGTAAAATAATTTACTTGTATACAAAAAGTTTACTTATATTACTTGTGGAAAGATTGATTTTGACTGCCTTTCAGCGTTATAATAATAGTGTGTCTGAAAATTTATGAACTTTGTCCGAGGCAGTCTGCACTAAGGAGGAAAAAATGAATACGATAGATAAATTTAATTCCCACGTTATGCAATCCTATGGACGTTATCCGCTCGTCATGGAAAAAGGTAACGGCAGACGCTGTAAGGACGAAAACGGCATGGAATACATTGATTTCGGAAGCGGTATAGGTACGAATTCACTGGGTTACTGCGATGAAAAGTGGGCTGACGCTGTATGCGCTCAGGTAAGGACTCTCCAGCACAGCTCAAACTATTACTATACGAAGGTACAGGCTGATTTCGCAGATAAGCTCTGCGGTATATCAGGCTATAAGTCGGTATTTTTCTGCAACAGCGGCGCAGAGGCTAACGAGTGCGCCATAAAGGTGGCAAGGAAGTACAGCTTCGATAAATACGGCAAGGGCAGACATACTATCATCACCCTTGTGAATTCATTCCACGGCAGAACTATCGCAACACTTTCCGCTACAGGACAGGATGTTTTCCATAACTACTTCTTTCCGTTCGTTGAAGGTTTCGTAAATGTTACCGCAAATGATATAAGCGACCTCAAGGCAAAGCTTGAGGATAAAACTGTCTGCGCAGTAATGATGGAATATATTCAGGGCGAGGGCGGCGTAAGGGCTCTTGACAAGGAATTCGTAGATGCGGTATATGAGCTTTGCGCACCCAAGGATATTCTTGTTATTGCTGATGAAGTACAGACAGGCGTAGGACGTACAGGCAAGTTCCTTGCAGGCGACCACTACGGCAAAAAGGCTGATATCACAACTCTTGCAAAGGGTATCGCAGGCGGCGTACCTATGGGAGCTTGTCTCGTTAACGAGAAGTGCAGCGGAGTCCTGACAGCAGGTACTCACGGCTCAACTTTCGGCGGCAATCCGATCGCCTGTGCAGGCGGTCTTGCAGTCCTTGATAGGATAGAGAGCAAGGGCTTCCTCGATGAAGTGACCGAAAAGGGTAACATAATAAGAGAAGAATTAAAGAAATGCAGCGAAGTTACAGCACTCAGCGGTCTTGGTCTCATGGTAGGCATCTCTCTGAAGAGCAAAGATGCTCATGACGTTGCGCAGAAGGCTCTTGAAAAAGGACTTCTCGTACTTACAGCCAAGGAAAAGGTAAGACTTCTTCCTCCGCTTACTATATCTTACGACGAGCTGAAGGACGGATTGAAAATTCTGATAGAGATACTGGAGGAATGATTATGGAGTTGCAGGTAGTTGGCACCGGTACTAAATATACCGTTGAAGATAAAAAAGGAAAGCTTCTCTATACTATTAAGAAGAAAAGCTTCAGTTCACGCTATAATCTAATGGATACGAGCAATTATAATCTGTATACACTCGTTCAGACAGGCGACGCAAAGCGACCAACTTTTACCATAATCCTGAATGATAATGTTTTTATGACAATGGAGTGTACCTCTTTGTTTCTTGACCCGACTCTTAAAATAAAAAATAAGCAGATGCGATTTGATGTAGCAAGCAAGGACAGAAAGAATTTCAAGATAATACTTGACGGGAAAGAGGTAGGAGATATCCAGACTCTTGTAGGAGTAACGGGAGAGCTCCAGTATCATATAAATATTGAAAACACTGCATTTGATGACTATATACCGTTGTTTGCGGTTGCCATAGACAAGGCGTTCGGTGAAATGAACAAGTCATGACAAAAAATGGAAAGGATAAAAATATGAAAAACTTACTTAAAATGCTCGATCTCAGCACAGAGGAGATCATAGAAATACTTAACCTTGCTGACCAGCTCAAGTATGAGCTCAAGCACGGTATCCCACACCCACACCTCAAGGGCAAGACTCTTGGTATGATATTCCAGAAGGCTTCAACACGTACAAGAGTATCATTTGAGACAGGTATGTATCAGCTCGGCGGCTATCCGCTGTTCCTCTCATCAAATGATCTCCAGATCGGACGCGGTGAGCCTGTACAGGACACAGCAAGAGTTCTCTCACGTTACCTTGACGGTATCATGATCCGTACATTTGAGCAGAAGGAAGTAGAGGACCTTGCACAGTACGGTTCTATCCCGATAATCAACGGACTTACAGACTTCTGTCACCCTTGCCAGGTACTTGCCGATCTTATGACTATCCGCGAGTTCAAGGGCAGCTTTGACGGACTTAAAATGTGCTTTATCGGCGACGGAAACAACATGGCAAACTCACTTATCGTAGGCTGCTTAAAGGTAGGTATGAGCGTATCTATCGCTTGCCCTGACGATTACCAGCCGCCAAAGGAGATACTCGACTTTGCAAAGACATACGGCGACAAGTTCGAGATGACAAATTCACCTATGCAGGCTGCAAAGGGCTCAGACGTACTTATTACTGACGTATGGGCTTCT
>CAMYYQ010000341.1 GCA_947303535.1 uncultured Ruminococcus sp. | reverse complement strand
CATAGTATTTATATTTCCTTTTAGTATTAGTTTGCTTATAGATCAAGTACTGCAACTATTTCGTCAACGTCTTTTTCACCATTAGGCACAAAGCCAAATGAACTATATAACTTTTCGGCAGTAGTATTTTCAGGCTCATATGACAGCCAGCATTTTTCAGCTTTTCCGCAGGGATAAGTTCTTATAAAATCAAGTGCAAGCTGCATGGCAGCTTTACCGTAACCCTTATGCTGAAAACGCTTGTCGATCATGAAACGCCATATATTATAGTTATTTTCTGCTACCTTGGGCGGTGATTTCCAGTATTTGTCAGTTCCGTAGCCTATCATTACAAAACCGACAGGTGTTTTATCATCATATATCCCGAACGTAAAAACGCTGCCGCCGCTTGAAATAGCGGCATATGCTTCTATAATACTTGTTTTATTATCAGCTACGAACTTTTTCTGAGACCAATATACGCTGAGACCTACTATATCCCAGATATTTCCGCCGTTTACTTCTTTCAGATGTACCATTAGTCGTGCAGGAAGCCTGTAAGGGTATCTGACGGTGCAGCACCTCTTGTAAGTACTCTTCCGAGACCGGCTAAATAAGCCTTTCTGCCGGCTTCAATCGCCTGTTTAAAGGCTTCAGCCATAGCAGGAAGATCACCTGCAGTTGCAAGAGCTGTATTTGACATTACCGCAGCAGCTCCCATTTCCATAGCTTCACAAGCCTGTGAAGGTCTGCCGATACCTGCATCAACTATTATAGGCAAGTCTATCTCGTCAATAAGTATCTGTATGAAATCCTTTGTAGCAAGTCCCTTGTTAGAGCCTATAGGAGAAGCAAGAGGCATAACAGAAGCTGCACCTGCATTAACAAGGTCACGGGCAGTATTCAGATCAGGGTACATATAAGGCATTACAACAAAGCCTTCCTTTGCAAGTATCTCTGTAGCACGTACAGTCTCCTGATTATCCGGAAGAAGATACTTCGTATCGCGCATTATCTCGATCTTTACGAAGTCTCCGCAGCCAAGTTCACGGGCAAGACGAGCTATACGAACAGCCTCATCGGCATTTCTTGCTCCTGATGTATTTGGAAGAAGAGTAACTCCCTTAGGGATATAATCAAGGATATTTTCATGTTCCTTAGAGTTTGTGCGGCGAACTGCAAGTGTAATTATCTCTGCACCTGCATATTTTACAGCCGCTTCAATAAGGCTAAGGGAATACTTTCCCGAGCCAAGTATAAAACGTGAAGAGAACTCATGTCCTCCGATTACTAATTTATCGTCTTTCATTGTAATTACTCCTTATATATCGAATTCGCCTGCGATTATCCTTATTACAGCATGAGCCTGATGACCTGCACATATGAGAACTCTTGAAGAAACAAGTCCCATTCCGTCATTAACATCGCTTACTCCGTCACCGCAAACATAAAAACGCTTAGTGATGCGTTTTGTTGTTATCATATTTGAGGAAGCTATCCCTGCCATACCTGAACCTGATACAAGGTATTTTTCTGGCATATTTTCAAGCACACAGTTTACCAGCATCGCTTTCTGATCAGCTTTATCGAAAGCTTCCACGATTATTTCATCATCACTAAGAAGCTTTGAGATATTCTCATCATCAAGCTTTACACAGTCTTTTCTTATATCACAGTAGGGCGCGATACGTTTCAGTGTATCATAAAGTGCATCTGTTTTGTTCATTCCAAGCTGCTCAGGAAAATACTGCTGCCTGTTCAGGTTTGAGATATCAACTTTATCAAAATCAAGTATATGCAGCTTTCCTACTCCTGCCCTTGCGAGGGCTATAGCTATATTTGAGCCAAGTCCGCCAAGACCGCAGACAGCAACTGAAGCAAGGCTCAGTTGCTTTTGCAACTCTGCTCCGTGTCGCTCCTCAAGAGCTGCATACATTTCCTCTTTTGTCGGTATCACAGTATCAGCCGCCTCCAACAAAGCGAACCACCTCTACTACATCGCCGTCTTTAAGAATAGTTTCATCATAATTTGCCTTTGGTACTATTTCTTCATTAAGTTCAACAGCAACGCGCTGGGCAGTTATTTCCATATCAACAAGTATCTCGGAAATTGTTTTGCCGTTCTTGTCCAGAAGTTCTCCGTTAATCTTTACCATTCAGATACCTCCTAATAAAAATCAGGGAACAGCCTGCGCAGTTCCCTGTAAAGTACATAACAAAATAGGACTCCCTACGCTGGCATTAACCAAATCAGGTCGAAGGGTCGAAGGTATTACCTTCCACAAGCTCCCCTGCAACAAGTATTATAACACACTTTTCGAGTTAAATCAAGTACTGTATCAAAAAATATCAGAATAATGAAAGCTGCTCATATTTTTCAGGCAGTTCATTCAAATACGCAAAACATTGATTATTATCATGCATTATTCCGTACTTTTCACAGAAACGAGAAAGCATATCCATGAGTTTAACGCTGTCAGGACTTGCAACTTCATATGAACAGCCAAATTCACGACGATACCTGTCAGACAGTCCCGGAAAAAAACTGTCAAGAGCTGAGTAAAAATATTCTCTGTTCCCTTCTCTTAAAGTAAGACCAATCCCAAAGCTTATTATGCCTTTAACGCCTGCCTCTGCACAGTAACCAAGGAGTCCCATGAGATTATCCTCGTTATCGTTTATATACGGCAGAAACGGGCATAGCCATACAATTGTAGGGATATTCAGTTTTTTCATCTCCATAAGAACTTCAAACCGTCTGCTTGTTCTGCACACATTCGGTTCTATTATGCTGCAAAGTTCATCGTTATATGTTGTCATTGTAAGTTGAACAACGGCTTTCTGCTGTTCATTGATAGAAGCAAAGAGCTCTGAGTCTCTGAGGATAAGATCAGACTTAGTCTGCACTACTGCCCCGAACTGGTACTG
>CAMYYQ010000340.1 GCA_947303535.1 uncultured Ruminococcus sp. | reverse complement strand
CAGGCTGTCATTGCAGAACCTCTTTCGGAATATGTAATTATTCCCGAAGAGCTGATAACTGATGAACTTCTCGGTGCCGTGGATACGGAAAAGATAATAGTTTCTCCTCCGCGCTTCATTGCCGATGAGGAAAAACTGGCACACAGGCTCACAGAGCTGAAAAGCATTGGTCTGAACAGGCTTTACTGCCATACTCCCGATCATATCGCTATGGGCATGAAGTCGGGATACAAGCTCCACGGAAGCTTCACTCTGAATGTTTTCAACTCATTCAGTGCCGAATACCTTCACGGTCTCGGACTTGAAGCTACTTTACCGCAGATCGCTCATGTACATACATCTCTGCCTGTTGGTGCGGCAGTATACGGCAGACTTCCCCTTATGCTCACACGCAACTGCCCTGTCAAAAACGAGGTGGGCTGCGGTAAATGCACAAAGAAGCTCATTGACCGCACAGGACGCGAGCTCCCTGTAGCCTGTTCAAAGGACTATGTGGAGATACTAAACGCCGACAGACTCTCCATGCTTGACAGAACAGACGAACTTAGCAATATATCATTCGGTGTCGCTTATCTCTCAGATGAGGACGATGATATGATACGCTCCGTTCTCTCAGGCAGAAAGCCGCAGGGAAACATAACCCGCGGACTATACTACAGAGGTATCTGAATATGAAACTTACCTTCAAAAAACTTGATCCAAAGGCTGTTATCCCCTCCCGTGCCACAGCAGGGAGCGCAGGTCTTGACCTTTGCGCCTGTCTCGATGAGCCAGTTACTCTCGAAGCAGGAGAGATAAAAATGATACCCATAGGTATCACTGCACAGCCTGACTGTGATGATATCGCGCTGCTCATCTACCCGCGCTCGGGACTCTCATCAAAATTCGGAGTCTCACTTGCCAACTGCGTCGGTGTTGTTGACAGCGATTACCGCGGAGCATGGTTCGTTCCGCTTATCAACCACGGAAAAGCACCGTTCACGGTCGAACACGGTATGCGTATCGCACAGATGATCCCAACACGTATCTTAATGCCCGAGATAGAAGTCAGTGACGAACTCTCGGAGACTGAGCGCGGAAGCGGCGGCTTCGGCTCGTCAGGCATCTGATATATACTAAGTTTTACAAAAGATTGGAGATATTATTATGAAAAAAACTCTATATTTTCTGCTTCTTCTCATATGCGGCTGTATACTCGGCGGAATAATCGCAAGTGCGGCTTCGGGCTCATTTGCATGGCTTGGCTGGTCAAGAGGCATCACACTCGCACCAAGTACATTTGCTACTGACCTTATCTCTCTTACCTTCGGTTTTTCTGTAAATATCAGCGTTGCACAGGTCATCTGTATAATCGCAGCGATATATGCGTACATAAAGACCGCTCCGAAGGTCATCTCAGGCTGAAAAATATATCTGCTGTTGTCCTTTTCGACAGTTTTTCATCACCAGCGGACAGTTATGTCACCGTAATACACTAAATTTGTCGGGAAATGCTTTTTCTCGCCGAAAATTCTTGTACATATGTCCCTTTGGTGATATAATATAATATGTGTATAACAAGAATTAATGCATTTTAAGGAGCTGCAAAATGTTTACAAAAGATATTGGCATTGACCTCGGAACTGCTAATACCCTGGTATATATGAGGGGAAAAGGTATAATAATAAGAGAGCCTTCAGTAGTTGCCGTAAATACAAGAACGGATAAATGCCGCTATGTCGGTAAGGAGGCAAAGGACGTCATCGGTCGTACACCGGGTTCTATCGTTGCTGTCAGACCTCTGAAAGACGGCGTTATCGCCGATTTCGATATAGCTACCACAATGCTTCAGGAATTTATAAGAAAAGCCCTCAAGGGTACTCTTTTTACCAAAGCTAACGTTATAATATGTATCCCTTCGGGCGTTACTGCCGTTGAAAGACGTGCTGTACGTGAATCCTGCAAAAAGGCAGGCGCAAACAATGTACTCATCATCGAGGAGCCTATGGCTGCCGCTATCGGTGCAGGTCTCCCCACAAACGCTCCCGCAGGAAGCATGATAGTTGATATCGGCGGCGGTACAAGTGAAGTCGCAGTAATATCAATGGGCGGCATCGTTGCTTCACGCTCTGTAAGATGTGCAGGCGATGAGTTCGATGCAGCTATCATCAACTATATAAAGAAAAAGTATAATCTCCTCATTGGTGAAAGAACTGCCGAAAATATCAAGCTGGATATCGGTTCTGCTTTCCCAAGCGAGAAAGAAGAAGCTCAGGAGATAAAGGGAAGAAATCTTCTCAACGGTCTCCCTGAGAATATAACAGTTACTTCTGCCGAGATACGTGACGCTCTCGTTGAGCCCCTTTCAAGAGTCATCGACGCTATCAAGTCCACCCTTGAAGAAACTCCTCCCGAGCTTTCGGCAGATATCATCGACCACGGCATTACCCTTGCAGGCGGCGGCGCACTTCTCCGCGGTCTGGACAAGCTCATAAACCGCGAAACAGGTATGCCCGTATATATCGCAGAGTATCCTCTCGACTGCGTTGCAGAGGGTACAGGCAAGATACTGGAAAATATCAGCGATTATCAGGACGCTCTCACCGAAAACGTCAAGTACTATTAAGGAGGAGCGCCATGCGTGATTTCTTAAAAAGCACCAGATTCAAGATATTGCTGGGCTTTCTCGCCTTCCTTGTGGGCATTATGATATACGCTGTCACCAAGGGCGGATATTCCGTTTCGGGAGCTTCCTTCATAAACACCATAACCAAGCCCTTCCGCTCTGCCTCAAACGGCATTAGCATGAAGATGGAGGGCACGGTGGATAAGCTCTCCAATGCTGACAAATACTATGAGGAGAACCAGAAGCTCAAGAAGCAGATCGGCGAGCTCAATGCACAGCTCACGGAATACGACGCCATAAAGGC
>CAMYYQ010000339.1 GCA_947303535.1 uncultured Ruminococcus sp. | reverse complement strand
CCAATATTGACGAGCTTTCCGACAGCGAATGCCGAGAGCTTCTGAAAGATATGCTCAAGGTTTTGCAGTAGCCTTAGTCCTTAGCCGTTAGCCACTGTAGGGGACGGCGCAGCTAACAGCTGCACGTACCCTCTGTCCTGCGGACATCTCCCTACACTGTAGGGAGTCACTCGACGTCCCGTGTATGACTTTCAACTCTCAACTCTAAATGCAGGGAGTGGCTCTGCATTTCATAAATATATAATCGGAGGTAAAAATATGCCTGCATATATCTCAATGACATTTGAATACAGCCGTCTGGAGCTGGATTACGACAATATGAAGGAGCTTCTTGCTTACATCAAACACGCAGGGCTCGAATTCAAAAGCGGAGTAGGCAGCTATGAAAACGAAACTATCGAGGATATACTGGAGTACAACCAGAAGAAGCTGGAGCAGAACTTCGTCCTCGGCAGTGACGAGAGCCGCGAAAACGACTATAAGCAGATGATATTCAGCTATGAAGGCTTTTCCGAGATACGCGGATATATCAGCAATAATTACCCTGCCGACAGAGAGTACAGCTTTACGCTGCTGTTCAGGGAGGAAGAGGTCATTGCAGAGCGCGGCGTATACAAGACGGAAGCTATCGCAAAGATGAAGAATATTGCAAGCCTTATGTGGATACTTCCGAAAACACGTACTGTACAGACTGAGCTTGAAACAAGCGACGGCATACCTACAGAGCAGGAGATAAAGGACGGAGCTGCACCGTCTGTCTGTCCTTTAGCCATAGTATCCGAAAAGCAGTTCGGACATATGGACACAGCAGCATATACCGACGACCATATTTATGCAGGCGGAGTCCTCATAATGCATAAGGATATCAAGCTGGTCTGAACCGCGTTCCATATCAGAAAGGAAGTAAGCAATGCCTCCAATAAACGTCCTAAGCAAGGAAATATCCGAACTCATCGCCGCAGGTGAGGTCATTGAGCGTCCCTCATCGGTCATAAAGGAGCTTGTTGAGAACTCCATAGACTCAGGGGCGACTCATATAACCGTGGAGATAAAAAACGGCGGAACTACCTATATGCGCGTCACCGACGACGGCTGCGGAATGTCCTTTGACGATGTACCAAAGGCTTTTCTTCGTCATGCCACAAGCAAGATAAGTGCAAAGGAGGATCTGGAAAATATCCTTACTCTCGGCTTCCGCGGTGAAGCTCTTGCATCGGTTGCGGCAGTTGCCCGTGTGGAGATAATGACAAAGCAGAAGGAAGAGCTTTACGGCACTCTCTACACTATCGAGGGCAGCGTTGAAAGCTCCCACGAGCAGAGCGGCTGTCCTGACGGCACTACCATAATTATCCGTGACCTTTTCTACAATGTGCCTGCAAGACGCAAGTTCATGAAAAAGGACGTTACCGAGGCAAATGCGGTGAGCAGTATACTCCAGAAGATAACTATGTCACACCCTGACATAGCTTTTCGCTTTATACGCGACAATCGCACAGAGTTCAATTCCAGCGGTGACGGAGAGCTGTTTTCGGCAGTATATGCAGTTTACGGCAGAGATTTTGCCCGTGACCTCATGCCCGTTGACTATGAATATGAGGGAGTCCATGTGGGCGGATATGTAATAAAGCCTCTGTACTCCAAGAACAATCGCGCTTTCCAGAACTTCTTCGTAAACGGAAGATATGTCCGCTCAAGGCTTTGCTCTGCGGCTCTGGAAAATGCATACACCAACATGATAATGACAGGTAAATTTCCTGCCTGCGTACTTCTCATAGACCTGCCGCCAAGCACTATGGACGTAAATATCCACCCCACAAAGGCGGAGGTGCGCTTCACTAACGAAAAATCCGTATCGGACGCGGTATACTTCGCTGTGAAGAATGCCATGATGAAGGACGGTCTTATATATGAGTTTGAATTGAAGCCCCATGCGGACTGGACAAAGCTTGTTCCAGAGCAGGAGGAGATGATACAGCAGGAGTTTTTATTCACTCCAGTTGACAAGATAGAGGAGACTGAGAAAAAGCTTGCAGAAGCTCCTGCGGCTGTATCTGCGCCTGTTCAGCCTGTGCGGAAAGAAGCAGAGGAAAAGCCTTATACTGCGGATATAAAGCCAAGTACAGCATATGACGAGCCAAAGCCTGTACAGGCAGCAGCTCCAGTATACGAAAAGCCTGAGCCTGTACACGAAGTTCAGGAAGCTCCGAAAGCGGAGCAGATAACTGAGAGCGTAAAAGCTCCCGAGCCTGCGGCGGTCAGCGAGCCTGAGCCCGCACCTGTTGAGGGATTCAGCTATATCACTCAGCAGGCATTTACCGCCGCACAGCCTGTAGCTCCGCAGCCTGCCGAGGAGAAGAAAGAGGAGTCCGTATGGACTGAAAAGCCGAAGATACGTGTTATCGGCGAGGCATTCGGGCTTTACATCGTTGCTGAGGTAGGCGACGATACCATGATAATGATAGACAAGCACGCTGCCCATGAGCGTATAATATTTGAACGGCTGAAAAGCCGCAACTGCCGACAGTACAGTCAGCAGCTCCTTACGGGAGTCCGTGTGCTGCTCACAGGTGACGAGATAAGCGCACTTGAAGCAAATCAGGAGCTTCTTGCGGATTTGGGCTTCACATTTGATTTTTCGGAGAAGCCCTGCGTGGTGGCAACGGCAGTCCCTACATTTATAATGGAGCTTGACATGGAGGATATAATCTCCGAGATAGCAAATAATCTCCGTATGTACAGCCACGACCCACAGTCTCATATGCTGGACGATATGCTCCATACAGTTGCCTGCAAATCGGCGATAAAGGGCAATGACAAGAACGATATCACCGAGCTGCAATCTCTTGCGGAGCAGGTGTACTTCGACGAGCGTATACGCCATTGTCCTCACGGCAGACCTGTAATGTTTACCAT
>CAMYYQ010000338.1 GCA_947303535.1 uncultured Ruminococcus sp. | reverse complement strand
AGTACGGTAAAAGTGAAGTTGCCTTCAACTGTCTCCGCCATGTACTTGAGGCTGTCGAAGCGCAGCTTTCCCTGCTTTTCAATAAGCTGACACGCGGCGTAGCTGTCAGTCTCTATGTGCGTGTCGGGTATGAGCTTGTCCTTGCGTAGCTCTTTGTCATTCCATATCACTCCATTGTGAGCGAATGCAAACGAAGTATCGCCGGCTATACCGGCGAATGGGTGGTTGTTATAATTGTATTTCTCATTGCCCTGAGTAGTCATACGGGTATGCCCCATGACAACTCTTGTGCCTTCCGGCGGATTGAAATGAAGCTTGTGAGCAGGCTTCGGACGCTTATAGATTACGACCTTGCCGTTATTGATGTAGCTGATACCGGCTGCATCTGTGCCGCGTTCTTCGGCTGCGTTAGCCAAAGCTTGAGTGAGCTTGCGTAAAATCTTATGAGGGATAATGCCCTGATAGTCGAGAAATCCAAATAAACTGCACATAATTAGTCCTCCTTATCATCGTCAGATCCGATACCGTCAATAGCGCCGCCTGCGAAAATTATTGTTGCAATAACACCGACAGTCTTTAATACGTCCTTTATATCCTGCTCGGTGTCTTCGTCCATATCAAATAAATCTGCCAAAAGTCCCATTTTACATCTCCTCCTCGGTATTAGTTTCTTCGTTGATGTACAACCGACGTTCCTTCAGGTACTGTATAAGCTCTGGTGCTTCAATAGTATCAACAAATTCGCTCCAAGACATCTTCTCAATACCTTCATCTGTCAGGTGAATAGCAAGATCGCAGATCTCGTTCACAAGTTCTATCGCCGCGATAAGGGTGTTGTATTTGAGCGTGCCTCTGAACAGGCGGAACTCAATAGTTGCCCAGTTCATGAGATTAACTGCGGCATACCTGCCGTTATTTCCCTTCTTTGCCTTATCCAGTATCTCACGTCCAGTTTTCTCATATCCGTAACGTGCTGCCCAGCGATTCATACTGTATTCAGAACGACGGCTGAATCTAAGGAGTTCCGCCCAGTGTGTCTCAACAAAGAACAGGATGCGACTTATAACGTCTTCCTGTTCATCGTGTGTCTCGCCGAGACTGCTTCTGTTTACATGAATATGCAGTCCGCAGGTACTGGTCTGATGTGAGCGATATCCCTGTGATATAGCCTTTTTCATTATCTCGTTCCAGCAAAAGTTCTTGTGAAAATCCAAACTGAAAGGCATCGATACTATTTCAAAGCCGCTATCTAGACTACCATCTGACTTTATATAAATCATTTGGCTATCAGAGATGCTATTGGCAATTAGCAGTAGTTCTTCGGCGTTATCGTCGTCCTTGCCTGCACCGTCAATCTCCAGCTCAACGCCGAAATATCGTTTAGAATCGCCGTAGAATACAGGCTCAGGCTTGTAACCGTAGTCGTGGATAGAACGGTTCCTGTCAACTTCATCGTGATAACACTCGGAGCAGTAGTCGTATCCGTCGAGGTGGAAGGCATCCTCATTCCGAAGTAAAGTATCACAACAACTACACCTTGTAAACCTCGTATTATAGCAAGAAGAGCATAGCGTGGTATACTCATCGCCGTATGATTCTGATGTAAATATCAACTCATTGCATTCATCGCAGGTGCAGGTATAATTATTAACGCATTCCATGCAAACTATCTCACCGTTGACTTCTTCGTAGTCATCATCAGTTATTTCTGCTCCACAGTGAGAGCAGTAGATCTTGTTATCTTCCATTGTAAAAACCTCCGTAAATAGAAAGAACCAGCCCCCGAAGGGGCTGGCATTCGTGTTCTAGTATTCTTCTGCAAGCAACATTGTTGAGTGACTCCCGTCGTCTATCACGTAGAGCTTTTCTGTAATTGGAACCTCCAGCGGGAGCAGGTACTCCATGTGGTATTCTGGTTCTTCAGACCTGTGCGTTATCGACTGTAAACTGCCAACCGGCTTTAACTCGAACACCTGTAGATAGTCTTTTGGATCAGGCATACGTTCGACGCAATCCCATAAAAACAGCTGTAGTTCTATGGGAATTGTGCTGTCAACTCCGCAGGTGAGATACCGTTTGTTTTCAAACATTTTTGATCCTCCTTTGCATTATAATTGAATACGCGCGTAATGTATTCAAAATAATAATGTATATATGAAAAATCAAAAAAATAGGAAGATGCTCAAAAAAGGAAAAGGCCTTTTACGGCCTTTTTTTGAAAAAATACATTACAGGGTAATGATATATATATCAAATATCAAAATAATAGGGATTTTTACTCTAAAACATTAAAAAGTATTACTATATAATAATAGCTGCGAAGCAGCGCCTGCTATATATAGAACGAATCTTTCTAAATGAGTTGTATCAACATATCAACGATTCAAGAGAGATGAGAATGGTGATGCTTCAACTCTATTAATATCATATGAAAGGACTGATACTTTATGAGATCAGAAGATGAGAAAAAGACCTTAGTCAAGACAGTTAAAATGACTAAGAACGAGGAAACTGTCATCAAGAATAAGGCTAAGGAACACAACAAATCATTCAGCAGGTACATGGTAGATGCTGCTGTGAATGGCGGAGGCAACACTCTTTCACCACAGATACCAGTCATGGTGACAAATATCGTTAATAAGGCTGAGGAGATTGCAAAGCAGAAGAATCGCAGAGGAATAACTGCACTGAGAAAGGATGTTGAGAAATTATGGTCAACGTTATCATGATAAGAAATACATACGGAGGATTAGAGTATCTCCGTAAGGGCTGTTTCTATGTTACAAACCATGCAAGAGCCATAGCACCTGGTGGATTTGGAGTTAACTACACAGATGCTGTTGCTTGTTATCAGAATATGCTGGCAGTAAAACAGTTCTATCACAAGACATCGGAGAATCCACGTCTTCACATC
>CAMYYQ010000337.1 GCA_947303535.1 uncultured Ruminococcus sp. | reverse complement strand
TCCAGCCCTCACGAATTGACCCAGTTTCCAGTCGTCATACATCCTTTCCAGCCTGTCCTTGCCATAGGCGGTGACGGAACCATACTGCGCTGTGCAAAGCTTCTTATGGGAAGTGACACAAAGCTTCTCGGCATAAATACTGGAACACTGGGATTTATGGCAGGACTTGAAGCCGACCAGCTTGACAAGCTCAGTCTGCTCACAACAGGAGAATATGAGCTGTCTCCCCGAATGACTCTCGATGTTGTATATCACGGTGCGGACGGCGATAAAACAGCCACTGTTCTCAACGAAGTATCGGCGAGATCGGGAAGCTTCAGGATATGTGAATTCGAGGTATATTCCGAAAGCTATCTCGTAGGAAGATACCGTGCGGACGGAGTTCTTTTCAGTACTCCCTCAGGCTCTACGGCTTATGCTCTTTCGGCAGGCGGACCCGTAATAGAGCCCGATCTTGAGTGTATTGAGATGACGCTTATCTGTCCCCATTCACTTTTTTCCCGTGCGACAATGTTTTCTCCGGGCAGAAAGCTGCGCATGAAGGATATAACGGTACGTGATGACAGTATGGTCATAAATGTGGACGGAGAGCATTTTGTAAGTCTCCATAAGGGCGACAGTATAGAGATATGCCGTGGAAAGAACAATATAAACTTCATAGATCTCATAGGCAATTCTTTCCATGAGTCACTTTGCAAAAAAATGTGCAAACCCATAAAGTAAGGAAAACGGTGGTATTATGAAGAACCGCAGACATGAAGCAATACTTGAGATAATAAACGAACAGCCCGTAGCAACACAGGAGCTTCTTATACAGCTTCTTGCAGAGCGCGGTATAAAGACTACACAGGCAACTCTTTCACGCGACATACAGCAGCTCTCTCTTGTAAAGCAGAGAGACGAAAGAGGTGTATACCGTTATTCTGTACCTGCGGCAGCCGTAGCTGAAAGGTCATTGTTTGAAGAAGCTGTGATATCAGTGGATTATGCCATGAATACCATAGTACTGAAATGCCGTGCAGGCATGGCTCAGGGAACCTGTGCAGCCATAGACTCGGTAGAGCATCAGGGCGTAGTGGGAACCATTGCAGGTGACGATACCATATTCATACTTGTAAGAAGCGAAGCAGATGCGAAAAAGCTTTCCAAAAAGTTTCGCAGCGAGCTTTTCCCGAGGAGGTAAGCTCTGATAGATGTTAAAGGAGATATATATACATAATCTTGCTGTAATAATGTAAGAAGTTATCCCACTCGACAGCAGACTGAACATTTTTACAGGTGAAACAGGAGCAGGTAAGTCCATACTCATAAACGGCATTAACGCTGTGCTGGGACAGCGCTGTACAAAGGATATAGTGCGTACAGGCTGCGATAAGGCAGTAATTACCGCATTGTTCACAGACCTTTCCCGTGAGGTCTGCGACAAGCTTGACGAGCTGGGAATATCACACGATGATGAAGAGATAACCGTAACACGAGAGATAAGTGCAGACGGTGGAAGCGTATCAAGAATAAACCAGCGAACAGCTCCTGCCGCACTTTTAAAAGAGATAGGCTCCATGCTTATCAATATCCACGGACAGCATGATAACCAGATACTTCTTGACAGCGAGAAGCATTTGCAGATACTGGACGACTTCGGCGGTGATGGCAGCCTACTGAGCGAGTACAGAGTTACCTTCCGCGAGCTCCAGCACACCGCACGCAGACTGGGAGAACTGAAAAAGCAGGAGCAGTCCCGTATCGAGCGAAGCCGCACTCTCAATGAGATAATAGACGATATAGGCGAGCTTGAGCTCCGTGAGGGCGAGGATGACGAGCTGGAAAAGGAGTATGAGACTGCAAAGAACTCAGAAAAGACAATAATAGCCATAAAGAGTGCGGTGAACGCCCTGACAGGCGAGGAAGCCGCATCAGATATGATAGTTTCGGCTGAGACTGAGATAGCAGGCTTTACCGATGCAAATGAAACGCTGAACAGCTTGTATGAGAGACTTTCGGCAGTAGAGATAGAGCTTGCAGACATAGCTTCCGAGCTTGAAAGTCTTGCAGACAAGGTGGAGCTTGACGGACAGCGCCTGGAATATCTCGGTACAAGGCTCAATTCCATAAATAAGCTGAAGCGTAAGTATGCCACAGACTGTGAAGGACTTGTAAAGCTTTACGATGATGCCTGCCGCGAGGTGATGCAGCTTGAAAGCTCTGATACTGAGATAAAGGAGCTAATGGCAAAGCGTGAGGAGCTTCTTCACAAGGTCACAGAGCAGGCAAAGGCGTTGTATGAATACCGCGAAACAGTTGCAAAGCGTTTCACGGAGCGCGTTACAGCAGAGCTTGAATTTCTCAACATGGCAGGGGTTATTATAGCAGTCCGACATGAAAAGGGCAAGCTCACAGTAAACGGCATGGACTCGGTGGAGTTCCTTATTTCTGCAAATAAGGGCGAAGAGCCAAAGCCAATATCAAAGATAGCGTCAGGTGGTGAGCTTTCGCGCATAATGCTTGCACTGAAAAGCGTAATTGCCGATAAGGACTCTATCCCCACTATGATATTTGACGAGATAGATACAGGAGTAAGCGGCAAGGCAGCGCAGAAAATAGGCATTAAACTTAGGGAGATAGGCAAAGTCAGACAGGTAATATGCGTTACTCATCTGTCTCAGATAGCAGTAATGGCGGACAATCACCTGCTTATCGAAAAGCAGATAGTAGGCGACCGCACAGAGACTCATGTTATGCAGCTTGATATGGACGGCAGAGTATCTGAGATAGCGCGAATCATGGGCGGTGACGATCCAAGCGCACTTATGCTTGACAACGCCCGCGCCGAGATACAAAAAGCGTCTGAATTATAACGTGATGTTCATATAGTAAGGGTATGTTATTGAGGGAGACCCTTTTGAAAAAGGGTCCTCCC
>CAMYYQ010000336.1 GCA_947303535.1 uncultured Ruminococcus sp. | reverse complement strand
TATTTTCAGCTCGCTCTTTGCCTTTGCAAGTGCGTCAGCAGCAGCTTTTGTGTCATATATGTCAAACTGCTTTTCCGCTGAGAGCTCACGGTAGCTTCTGCCAACAATGTCAACAGCAGGCGGTATGATACCGTAAGCAGGCTGTATATCGCTTCCTGTCTCGCCTTTAAGAGCTTCCCTGTCAGCAGCAAGTGCAACAGCTCTGCGAAGATTCTCATTAGAGTAATACTTATCAGAGGGATTGAAAACAAGTCCCAGGGTCATAGCCTTATAGCCTGTGACATGATACTTTTTCGGATTGTATCCCCCCACCTTCACAGACGAGAAGCACTCCGCGGTATCGTCCTTGAAGCACTGCTTTACAGCAGCCTCACTTTTCTCAATGGAAAAGCTAACAAATGACGGCAGTATCTCGTAATTATCGTTCTCATTGACCTCGTTCTTGCGCATATAAAGTATATTTGCGTTTCCGTAGGGGTCATAATACCACTGTCTCACATAGAAAGGACCGTTGGACATTATGGACCTGTCATCGAGTCCGTATCTGCCCTTAGTTGACAGGAAGAACTCCTCATTGCAGGGATAAGCCGCAGGTGTTGCAAGCAGGCTCAGGAACTCGGCACATGGATATTCAAGAGATATCTCAAGTGTATAGTCGTCCTTTGCCACGACCTCAAGAGCCTCCATAGAATGAGCATTATCCCTTGCAAGTCTGCTGCCCTTCAGGCACATGAATTCGCTTGCAAACGGAGAATGCATATCAGGGTCAAGTATTCTCCTGAGTGCGAAAACGTAATCATCGGCAGTTACAGGGAAATACTCGTCATCGTCTATTACATCGTCATTGTTCTTATCAAAGAACCAGTAATTGTCATCACGCAGGTGAAAGGTATAAACGCAGCCGTCCGCAGAAACACTGTAATCCTTTGCATTGCAGCAGGTTATGCCGCCTTTCTGATCCTTCATCACAAGTCCGCTGTAAAGGTTTTTTATTACCGTAGCCGAAGAGGGATCTGTAGCGTACTGTGGGTCAAGGCTTTTGGGATTATACGCAAGAGCCGCGCTGTACATATGACCTGCTCCGCTGCCTTTTTTATCTCCGCCGCCGCAGCCTGTCATACCTGTAAGGCACATGACCGCACAAGCTGCAATACTTATTATCTTTCTGTCTCTTTCTTTCACATTTATCTCCATTCTTTTTCCAACTCTCAGCTTTTCGCTTATGCGTAAAGTATTTTCCTGACAACCAAAATAGTCCCCCTGAGTCGGGGGACATTTTTGCTTTAATTCATGCTTACAGTAACGATAAATCCGTCAATATTATTTCCCGAAACAGTATAGGTCTTGTTTGCGGGTACAGGAACATCTGTATTTCCTGTTGCATTAGCAGGAGCATAATATATCTGGTAAAGCTTATTTCCCACAGTTACCTCGATAGGTTCTTCCTTAGTATGTGATTTAAGCCCGTTTATATACTCCTCTAAGGATAAATTGTTCTGCTTCATATATACAGCATGAGGAGCACCTACATATCTGTATGTATAATCTCTTGCACGTTCACCTGTTGAGCCTTCCTTGCCCTCAGGGAAACGTACTACAAAGCCGTAATCAGCGGCATTTTCATATATCCAGCTGTAAACACCTGTAGGCGAATAGTATCCCGATGTGGAATCCTTAGGAACTATAGCCATATCAAAGCTCCTGCCTGTATGGTAGTCCGAAAAACCGCCCTGGAACTGAGAATTACCGTTGTAATACTTGTCATTCTGTTCCTCAAGTGTACGATAGCCGCCGATAACATAGATATCGGAATTGTTTTCAGCCTCGTAGAAAGCCTGCATGAGTGCCTTTACCTGGTCAAGAGCCTTATTGTCAAGCTTTGTGACCATATCGCTTACATGGAATGCTACGCCGTCTATACTGTCGTAGATAGATACCAGCTCGGTATCGTCCTCAGGGAATTTATACTCATGGTCTGAATTGACGAGAATAAGGTCTCCTCTGTTGATATCGGCTGCATTATGTACTTCTGTTGTATACATTGACTCTGACGGCTTCTGTCCGTCGGGAGTACCTGTTATAAGTGAACTTGTCTCATTACTTGTAATAAGACCGTCAATAATTGACGACTGCTGTGTATTATCAGTATTTGATGCCTGGGTCGCTGCTGCGGAGTTGGGTTTCTTTTCCTTATTTGAGCAGCTCTTACAGCATGATGCAAGCACCACGATGAGAACCACAAGAACAAGGACTACCGCAACGAGTCTGTCGTATCTCACCTTATAGCGTTTTGATACTTTATCTCTTTTGCGGTTTCTTCGCTTATCTCCGTTAGTCATAAAACGAAATCGCTCCTTAAAGAATATTCGGTTATTATCAGACAGCCGCAATGCTTTTTGAGGGTGTTTTGCTTACTGCCTGTCCATTGACCGCATACAAATGCGGTATTCTCCAAAAATTGCTTCCCCGATTGATTTTCACGCAAAAATTGCTCATACTCAGTATTATATCACAAATCTTTGTACTTGTAAAGTGTTTTTTTGATTTTTTGCACTAAAGGGCTATATAAATTCCCACATAATTCATTGACCGATATACAAAATACACAAATACAGGCTATTTCTCTGAATTTTCCTTCCTTCTTCTGTACTCTGACGGGGTACAGCCTTTGTGCTTTTTGAACTGTCTCATGAAGTATGATTCACTGTCATAGCCGCAGGTCTCGGAGATAGCTGTAACTGACATAGCCGTATTTTTAAGAAGCTCCGCTGCCCTGACAAGCCTGCTCTCGATAACGTCCTGACGGAATGTGACTCCGAACGCCATAAGATAAAGGCGGTGGAAATAGGAGCGGCTTATCTGCATCTCGTCGCATATATCCTCAACAGACCACATATTCATAGGGTCGTCGTATATAAGCTCACGGT
>CAMYYQ010000335.1 GCA_947303535.1 uncultured Ruminococcus sp. | reverse complement strand
TTATTTCTGCATTTGAAGAAATACTGTCCGCAGAGGTCAGTGTGCTTGTGGAATATGACCTGATCCATATTGAATTTATACAGGTCAGTATCAAGAAGTGAAATAACGATAGGTTCGAGTTTCATAGCTTTCTCCTTTCCGGATCAAAGAATATCTATCTGACAGCTTTTCATTGTCTCTATTGCAGCATCATGCTTTTCGGGAGTTACGCCTGCACAGCACTTTTCATCTACTGCAATGGGAGCTTCGGGGAAGCTTGCCTTTAACAACAGTGCATTGCTCACAACGCATATATCAGTGCAGAGACCTATAAGCTCAATGCTGAATTCATCGTTCCCTGCTGCCTTTTTTATAAGCTCGGGCAGCTTTACAGAACCGAATGTATACTTTTCAACGGCAGTATATTTCCTTCCTTTCAGAACAGCAGATATCTCCCTGTTAAGCTGCCAGCCCTCAGTCCCCTTTATACAGTGAGGTACAGGAAGCTTTTTTCCCTCTGCCGTGTCCATATAATCATCAAAATGAGTATCATATGTTGCAAATATCTCGCCGTCAAATGCGGCGATCTTTTTTACAGCAGCAGGTACTATATCACACGCCTCTTTCGATCCAAGTGCTCCGTCAATAAAATCCTTCTGCATATCAACAACGATCAAAAACTTTTTCATAACCTCATATCCTCCTATGATAAAAGTAATATACCTCAATTATACCGCAGCTTTGATGCAAGGTCAAGTATAATTTTTTAGGTGCCTGTTTTATCCACTCCGCTTTTACTGGAACTTTGCCTCTCCTTTGTTACTTTCATTATGATAATATCATATTTACGCTATCTTGTCAAGAGGTTTTGAAAAATTTTTTCGGATTTTTTCCATTTTCATATCCGCATTACCTTTTCCGGTACTGTTATTGCATATTTTTACGAAATGTGGTAAAATAAAAATAACTTTATTTTAGGGGGTAATCACATGAACCAGCATACAAGATTCAATCTTCCAATATGTCTTGCAGTTGAAGAGGACGCATTCTTCCACTCGGACGAGATAGTAATGAGATACATTCCCGATATAATCGGACAAAAAACTATCATCATATCCGAAGAATTCCTCATAGGCATCTACAAGGACAAGATAATGGATATAAGCAGTGATTTCGGCAACGCAGAAATAGTTGCAATGAAGAGCGCAAGCTTCGACGAGGCTGTTTCAATTGCCAAAAAAGTATGCGTTGAAGATGTAAAGGTAATAATCGGCATAGGCGGCGGAAGAGTCCTTGACACTGCCAAATATGCAGCTCACATCAGCAAGGCGGTATACATATGTATGCCTACTTCTCTCAGCAATGACTCTCTTGCCTCTCCTTTCTCAGTACTCGAAACCTACGGCAAAGCCCGTAAGACACTGACCTGCAAGATACCTACTGCAATAATAGTCGATACAAATATGATAATCAACGCTCCCGAGGGACAAACATTATCGGGTATCGGTGATACTATCGCAAAGCATACTGCACTTTTTGACTGGAAGCTTTCCGCTTCAAGGACTAATTCCCGCGTTGACGACTTTGCCTACGCCCTCAGCCGAATGAGCTATGATTCTGTTTACCACTGTGACGAGAAAGACATGAAAAACCGCGTATTTATCCGTATCCTTTCAAGAGCTCTTGTTATGGGCGGACTTGCTATGGAGATAGCAGGTTCTTCACGTCCATGCAGCGGCAGCGAACACCTTTTCGCCCATGCTATCGAAGAATACTATCCTGATGTAAAAATCTCCCACGGTCTTGCAGTCGCTCTCGGAAGCATACCTGCCTGCATATTCCAGGGACAGACTCCACAGGGACTTCTTGACTTTTTCAGAACATACAAGCTCGACATCAATCCAAAGTCCTACGGCATAACCGAGGATATGTTCGCAGATATATGGGATAAGGCTCGCACTGTCAGAACAGGCAGGATAACTATACTCGATGATATCAAACTTGACAGAGTCCAACTCGATGAAATATACAGCAGAATGGTGGAAGGAAAATGAAAAAAGGCATTATCTTTGATATGGACGGTACTCTCTGGGACTCCTCAGCAAATGTTGCTGCATCGTGGACAGAGATCGTCCGCAGCTCCGAATACGAGCTCTCCGATATAACTCAGGAAGATGTTATGGGCGTAATGGGTCTTACTATGGATAAGATCGCAGACAGGCTCTTCAGTTCACTTACTAAAAAAGAGCGCATGGAGCTTCTTGAAAAGTGCTGCAATTATGAAAATGAATATCTCCTGAAACACGGCGGAGTTCTCTATCCCGATCTTGAACAGACATTTATCCGCCTTAGAGAAAAATATCATCTTTACATCGTAAGCAACTGCCAGAAAGGATATATAGAGACATTCCTTGAGCACTACGGCTTCGGGAAGTATTTCGATGACATAGAGTGCTACGGCAATAATCTCAAAAGCAAGGGCGATAATATCGCTCTCGTCGTAAAGAGAAACAAACTCGAAAAGGCTTGGTATGTTGGCGATATACAGGGCGACTATGACGCAACTATGCAGGCAGGCATCGACTTTATCCATGCCGCTTACGGATTCGGCAAAATAAAACAGACTGTTCCCGAACTTGCAAAGTTCAGCGATCTTCCCGAACTTATGGAAACATTTCAATGAAATGAAAAAACGTGAAGAAAAACGAAAGTCTCCGTTCACCTCATACAATGACGGTCGTATTTACGGATTTTTTGTCATGATGGGCTTTGACGCTCTGGCTTTCATTTATTGCATATACCTCTGTAAAAAGCGTGATATGCCTTTAAGCTCTCTGCTTGGATCGTTTTCTCTCAGACACGGCTCCCCCTACATCTGGGCATTCACTATTATAGGTCTGTATTATCTTATTACTTGGATAATATATAAGGTACGCTGTAATATCATAATAAAAAAAG
>CAMYYQ010000334.1 GCA_947303535.1 uncultured Ruminococcus sp. | reverse complement strand
GGTCTTGGTGCTATAGGCGGTAAGATCGCTAATGCAGCAGAAGCACTCGGCATGAAGGTTATCGGTTACGATCCATACCTTTCAGTAGGTGCAGCTCTTCACCTTGAGCCTTCTGTAAAGATCGTTGCAGATATCAACGATATCTATAAGGAAAGTGATTACATCACAATACATATGCCATATACTCCTCAGACAAAGAATACTATCGACGCTGAGCAGATCGAAATGATGAAGGACGGCGTTCGTCTTATCAACCTTGCAAGAGGCGAGCTTATCAACAGCGAAGCTGTAGTAAAGGCACTTGCAGACGGTAAGGTAGCTAAGTATGTAACAGACTTTGCTGACGATGTAGTTCTTGGCGTTGAGAACGTTATCGTTCTCCCACACCTCGGTGCTTCTACACCTGAGAGTGAGGACAACTGCGCTGTTATGGCAGCAGAAGAGCTTATCGAGTACATCGAGAACGGAAATATCAAGAACAGCGTAAATCTTCCTAACGCTTCAATGAATGCTGTAGGCACAAAGATCTGCATCATTCACAAGAACGTTCCTACAACTATTGCTTCTATTACATCAGTAGTAGGTAACGAGGGAATCAACATTGAGAACATGGTAAACGCAAGTAAGAAGGACTTCGCTTACACAATGCTCGATGTAACAAGTGATGTACCTCCAACAGTTGAAGGCAAGATCAACGCAGTTGACGGCGTTATCAAGGTAAGAGTTATCAAGTAAGATAATGATAAAAATAAAGCCCCGAAGCGATAGCTTCGGGGCTTGTTCGTTGTTAACGTAAATCAAAATTTAACGGCTTTGCCGTTAAATTATGAAGCCTTTAGCTCTTAGCTATTAGGAAGCGGCTTTGCCGCTTTATTATCGGGCGGCGGAACTCCCAACAGGAGCCGCGACCCTCTGTCAGTTTTGCTGACATCTCCCTGCACTGTAGGGAGTCACCGCCCCTACAATGAGCTAACGGCTCAAATCAAAATTTAGCAAATCACGCGATGATATTTCCCTATTAATTCATTGACTCTCGCGGCTATAATTTGTTTATCAGATTTATTTAAGCGCGGAGCAAGGGTGCAGCGTCACGCTGCAAATGATGATTTATGCGATCGGGGCTATACTTTTATAAACTTTTGCTTGTGATGTAGCGCTTTTTTACATTCAGCAATGTAGACGAGAAAAGGAGATATCCTTTTAATTCCCTGAAATAAGGGATAAGCTCGTCATCATCGTAAAATGTTAATTTGATGATGACACGGGCGAATACAAAGCCAAATCCCACTACTATCAGCCACCTGCTCTGTGATATGGAATATCCGTTCAGTATCATTCTTATCATAGCAATGAAAAATACAGTAATAAGTATAGCTGATAGAATATCCATACCGATGATGCCGTAAAGATAGGAACGTTTTCCTTTGATAACGGCTGTATAGTTGTGAAGCTGCTGGGTGAGCTGAGCAGCTTCAGCCGCTATGCCTGTTATCGGGAAAATAATCAGCAGCCGCTGGTGTTTTTTTGTGTTTATCAGAATTGTGAATACAAGATAAGAAACGGGAAGTATGCAGTACATTATCGCCACTGTGATATAATTCAGCGGCAGTTCATTTCGTGCAAGGTTTATGAAGTCAGTAGGTGGTCTGTAGTCTGAACCAAGGTCGTTAAGTCGGATAAGCTCTTTAGGGCTGTTATAAATATAGAAAACAGCATGAAGAGCAGATATTATAAAAACGAATATATAAATTGTGATGCTTGAAAATCTGTATTTTTTCCTGTCAGCGTCGCTCATATTTCTGCATATGGGACATAGAGAGGAAGTGTCGTGTATTTTTGCGCCGCATTTGTCACAGCACCGCATTACAGTTTCCAGCTGTCACAGAGCTTATGGATAGCTTCCGTGAGCTGGCGCATATCGGCATTTGTTCTGCCTTCCGAGTCTTTGATAAGAGCCGAAAGTCTGTCCGAAGCGGCAATGAGGTCGCTGTAGGCAATGCTGAAGTTTGCTGTATTCTTCTTCTTTGGTATTGGTATAGGCTCAGCGTCGATAGTTATGACGTTTTCGGCAATGTCAAATTCAGCACCGCTGTACGGTACATATACATCTTTGCCAAGCTCATCTCTCAGACGCTGTGCAAAGCTTTCTGAGGAAGCTGCGTCACCGTGGTTGATGAAATATCTCTGAACTCCCGAAACTGACTTAGCCCATTCGAGAAGTCCGTTCACATCAGCGTGACCGCTGATACCGGGGAGCTGAGTTATACGGGCAGCGACCTTAACTGTTTCGCCGAAGAGCGTAACGCGCTTTGCGCCTTCCACAAGGCTTCTGCCGAGAGTGTTGCTTGCCTGATAGCCTACAAAGAGGATAGTATTCTGCTTTTTCCAGAGGTTGTGCTTGAGGTGATGCTTGATACGTCCTGCTTCACACATACCGCTGGCAGAAATAATTACCTTTGGGCGTTCATCGCTGTTTATTGCAATAGAATCGTTGCTTGTGACTGTTCGGATAAGGTCCTCGAAGCCTATAGGATTGATGCCCTGACGAACGAATGAAAGAGCTTCTTCGTCATAGCAGCTTTCGCGGTTGTTTACGAAAATGTCGGTAGCTTCGTTTGCGAGAGGGCTGTCCACGTAAACAGGGAAGCCGTCGTGACCTTTGACAAGTCCCTCGGACTTGATATGTCTTATGAAGTAGAGCATTTCCTGAGTTCTGCCGACTGCAAAGGACGGTATGATAACGCTTCCTCCGCGGTCAAAGGTCTCCTGGAGCACATTTGCCAGCGATGTTGTGTAGTCAGTAGGGCGGTCGTGGACACGATTGCCGTAGGTAGACTCCATTACAACGTAGTCAGCCTCAGCGAAATGCTGTGGGTCGCGTATAAGGGGCTGGTGGATATTTCCGATATCGCCTGAGAAAGCTATGGTCTTGGAAACA
>CAMYYQ010000333.1 GCA_947303535.1 uncultured Ruminococcus sp. | reverse complement strand
GCAAGCATGGAGAGAACTGTCATACATTTACACATATTGATTCTGTTGATCATGTCAAAACGATGTAGCATAACAAATACCTCCAAATAATACATACTGAATGACTATGTATATAATATATCATGTTATACATATTTTGTCAATAGGTTTTATGTGTATTTGTTATTGACAAGTTTGATAGTATGATATATAATCATACTATATGTATGGATTTTATATAAATTAAGTGAGGTTAAAAATGCTTAATCAGTTTTCAAGAACACAGCTCCTTATCGGTGCAGACGCAATAAAAAAGCTCTCGGAGTCAAGAGTTGCGGTATTTGGTATAGGCGGCGTGGGTGGATATGTCTGTGAAGCTCTTGTGAGGAGCGGCATAGGTCATTTCGATCTTGTCGATGACGACAAGGTCTGTCTTACCAATCTCAACCGCCAGATACTCGCCACAAGAAAAACAGTGGGAAAGTACAAGGCAGAGGTAATGGCAGAGCGTATGCTGGAAATCAATCCCGAAGCTGATATACGAATATACAAATGTTTCTTCCTGCCTGAAAATGCCGATGATTTTCCTTTTGACGAATATGATTATGTTATCGATGCAGTTGATACGGTCACAGCCAAGCTTGAACTTATAATGCGCTGCAAGGAAAAGAACGTGCCTGTGATAAGTGCAATGGGTGCAGGCAACAAGCTTGATGCGGGACGAATGAAAATAGCCGACATCTATGAAACTTCTGTCTGTCCCCTTGCCCGTGTTATGCGCCATGAGCTGAGAAAGCGCGGAGTGAAAAAGCTTAAAGTTGTGTATTCCGATGAACAGCCGATACGTCCCCTTGAAGATATGTCCATAAGCTGCCGCAGTCACTGTATATGTCCTCCCGGAGCACAGCACAAATGTACTGAGCGCCGTGATATTCCCGGAAGTACCGCCTTTGTGCCTGCTGTGGCAGGTCTGCTTATCGCAGGGGAAGTAGTTAAGGAGCTGATTGTTATTTAAGCGAACAAGCCTGTTGTTCTTCATCAAAGAGTTCTGTTATTATGGGATTATCACCGCATACAGGACAATCTGCAACTCTTTTCGGCAGCCTGACCTTTCGCCATTCCATTTTCAGTCCGTCGAATATAAGCATACTTCCCGTGAGCAGTTCTCCCTGACCTGTGATATATTTCACGGCTTCAAGAGCCTGCATGGAACCGATTATTCCTGCCATTGCTCCTATAACTCCTGCTTCACGGCAGCTGGGTACAGCGTCCTTTGGCGGCGGTGCTTCAAATATACAGCGATAGCAGGGACCTTTATCGGGAACATATGTCATAAGCTGTCCCTCAAAGCGAAGTATGCCTGCATGACAGAATGGCTTGCGTCCCAGAACGCAGGCATCGTTTATGAGAAATTTTGCAGGGAAATTATCCGTGCCGTCAATGATGAAGTCATAATCCTTGATTATATCGGCAATGTTTTTGCTGTTTATATATGTCTCGTATGTTATAACATGAACGTCGGGGTTCAGTGCATTTATAGTTTCGGCGGCGGACTGCACTTTTGATTTGCCAACATCATTTGTTGTGTGGATTATCTGCCTTTGCAGGTTTGACAGTTCCACCTTATCACAGTCGGCAATGCCTATGATTCCCACGCCTGCGGCTGCGAGATACATTGCGGCAGGGGCTCCGAGACCGCCTGCACCTATGATGAGGACTTTTGCTGCAAGGAGCTTTTTCTGCCCCTTTACGCCGATCTCTTTGAGAGTGATATGTCTTGAATAGCGTGATAGCTGTTCATCGGTAAGTGCCATTTTTAACCTCCCGAAAGGAAATAATTATATGAAGAATATAGAAGCGGCAGAGATAGCCGCACTTGATACAGATATGGTAACTCTGCTCGATATACGGAGTAAGGAAGAATTTGAGCTTAATGGATTCAACGGTTCTGTGAATGTACCTTTTGATGAGATATCAACAGGACTTTCAAAGCTGCCAAAGGACAAGCCTGTCTACGTTCTGTGCAGAACGGGCGACCTGAGTGTAGAAGTAGCTGAAATACTTGAAGACAGAGGCTATGACGTATACAACATTGAGGGCGGATACGCCGCATATATCGTACATCTTGCAGTTAAAAACGTGTAAGCTAAATTCCTACTTGTTTAATAAGTATAGCATCATTTGTTTGTTTTTTCAAGTCTTGATGATATAACTTTTTTCTATAATTTGCAATGTTTTTTCGGATTGGACAACCAGCTCTTTCAGTGCTATAATAAAGCCATACCAAACGAAAGGAGCGGTAAAAATGGACAACAGAATATCCTATGTGCTTGGTATGCTCCGCTCAATCGTCAGGGGGACAGACCGAATGTGCAGCACAGGACGATGTTAAAATTTTGCTGAAACCATTAAGTATATAACCTCCTGAAAAATACATTAAATGAATGACAAACAGCTTCTTCGGTAACGGAGAAGCTGTTATTTTATCCGGTAAGGAGCTTTTTATCGAGGATAATTACCATATTTGAGGTGCAACATGAAAATAGATATCGACAGAGTTGAGACAGTAACTCCGCAAACGCTTATCGGTGACCTTGTGTTGTTTCATCCCGAGGCAGCTGAGCTGCTTTTCAGCATAGGCCTGCATTGTCTCGGCTGCCCCTCATCTGGAGTTGAAACTGTAAGTGATGCAGCGGATGTACACGGACTTGATACAGAAAAGTTGGTTTCGCAGCTTAATGATATTATAAAGGTTTACCACAGGCATTTCTATCTCAACACCTATATAGTCTGGACGCTTCTTTTTTGTGGGAGCGATGTATTTATCATATATCGCATTGCGAATGTTTTCTTTCATATCATACCTCCGAAAATAAAAATAGAGACATTTCTGTCTCTCCTGCTAATATATTCATAGGCATGGAAAAAGACTATGATTCAGCAAGCATGGAGAGAACTGTCA
>CAMYYQ010000332.1 GCA_947303535.1 uncultured Ruminococcus sp. | reverse complement strand
CTGTAAGCATAACTGCTGCAAAGCATGACATTGCAATTATTCTTTTCATATTTAATTCTTCCTTTCAATTAAGTCCTTGTATTCAAAATACAGTTCTTCTTTTCTTTCCTCTGTGCCGTCAGCAGAATAAATATAAGAAAATCCTGCTGTATCCTTATCGGCTTTATATACCGTTATACACGGGAGCTTTGTCAGACCATTCTCCTTTATGATATCATCATAACCTCTTTCGTCTGAGATGACCTCCTGTACCATATCTGTTTCTTGCAGCTTATAGTCCACAATTTCTGTATGATTGATGCTCATTGTACCCATCTGCGCCCATACGATAACAAATCTGTCCGTTTCGTCATTGTAAAAGCTTGTATGACTGCCGTCCAGTTCGCCTATCTGATACATTCCGTCAAAGCCGTCTTCCTTGTATACTGCTTGATTATGAGCTCGGGAACGCCGCATTTGTCAACATCATAGATAGCATACTCCATATATGCATGACCGCCGTTTTCCTCAAGAAGCTTATCGAAATAAGAGCTCAGCATAGGCTTTACATCAGCAAAAAAGCCGTCATATCTCTGCTTGAAGTTCTCATCGGGCTCTGCAAAGGTCGTAGTTTCAGTCTCCGGATGCGCCGCTGTAGTAGGCGGCTCTGTTTTTCTGACTGCTGTAGTAGTCTCGGCTTCGGTAGTTGTTGCAGCTTCCTCAGTGGTCACTGCCGCAGTTGTATTTTCCGTAGTACTGTTATTGTCGCCATTATTGTTATTATCAGGCTTGGTACAGCCTGCAAGGAGCAATGCTGCCAGGCATGATAATGCTATAGCTTTTTTCATTTATTACTATCCTTTCTTTATTCGTCCTGCAACAGCCCAGTTCATAGCGTCCGTTATCTCAACATCAACGAACTGTCCGATAAGATCGCTGTCGCCCTCAAATTCCACGATTATAAATTCATTGCTCTTTCCTGTGAGATATCCCTGCTTTTTCTTCGATATATCGTCTACAAGGACTCTCATAGTCTTTCCGATAAAGCGTTTGTAATGCTCTGATGAAACATCTCGCTGAACGCTGAGAAGCGCTCTCATACGCTGTCCCTTTTCCTCATCGGATATACCGTCGGGCATCTCAGCAGCCTTAGTTCCAGAGCGCTTTGAATAGATGAAGGAGTAGATATTATCATATCTCACCTTTTTTATCAGCTCAAGAGTAGCTCTGAATTCCTCATCGCTCTCATCGGGAAATCCAACGATAAGGTCAGTGGTAAGTGAGAAATCCGGATCACGGCTGTAGATATAGTCCACTATGCCGAGATATTTTTCTATATCGTAATGCCTGTTCATTCTGCGAAGCACATCGCTGCTTCCGCTCTGAACAGGAAGATGCAGATGCTTTGCGACCTTTTTACATTCAAAGATAGTGTCGATAAGCTCCTTTGAAGCGTCCTTGGGGTGAGACGACATAAACCTGATTATGAAATCCCCCTCTATGCTGTCAAGCTCGCGGAGAAGCTGTGGAAAGCTCATGCCGTTTTCAAGATCCTTGCCGTAGGAATTCACATTCTGTCCCAGGAGCATTATCTCCTTGTAGCCGCTTGCTGCAAGTCCGCGCACCTCTTCGATTATATCCTCGGCACGGCGGCTGCGCTCCCGTCCGCGAACATACGGCACTATGCAGTAGGTACAGAAATTGTTGCAGCCGAACATTATAGGCACAGAAGCCTTGAAGCTGCTGTCACGCACCTGCTCCGCAGCTTCCGAAAAATCATCGTATTCGCTGATATCAGCAGAAAAACGTGCTCCGTGAAGAGCTTCCAGAAGAAGCTTAGGCAGAGCGTTTATGGCGGAAGTTCCAAGAACTATATCCACCTGCGGATATGACTTTTTTATCTTCTCCGCAATATGGCTCTGTGCAGTCATGCAGCCTGCTATACCGATAATAAGTGACGGTTTCAGCTCCTTGAGCTTCTTCATGCTGCCCACTATGCCGAAAACTCTGTCCTCGGCACTTTCGCGCACCGCACAGGTGTTGAGTATGATAAGGTCGGCTTCGTGCTCGTCCTCGGTGAAGATATAGCCCATTTTTTTGAGGAGTCCCTTTATCTTTTCACCGTCGGAAACATTGAGCTGACAGCCAAAGCTCCTGACATAAGCCTTTCGCTCCCTGTCGCCGAGGAGTCCGTTTATTTCTTTTATCGCTGCGGTATTGTCATTCAATTGCAGTACCTCGCCTTCTGTAAAAATCCTGTAATAAATAATTATACCATATATAAAAGGGAATTTCAAGTACTGAAAACCGTGACCCGAAAGTTTTCAGAAAATGTGTAAGATCATCTGAAATAGCAAAAAGGACTTTCCATTACGGAAAGTCCTTTTGTCATAACAGTTACGATTATCTTCTGTAGATGTAATTTGCAAGAAGAGTAGCATCTTCGATATCTACCTTCTTGTCTCTGTTGAGGTCAGCACGGTTGAACTTAGCGCCTGTAAGAGCCTTAACACCGTTGATATGATTCATAATAGCATCAAGGTCCTGATTTGTTACATATGTACGACCTAATACATTACCTGATCTGATAGGTCTGATTCCGTTGATATCCCATGAAATAAGCTGTACATCTGTGATGTCTACCTTGCCGTCCCAGTTTACATCAGCTCTAGCAAGCTGAGCGTCCGGAATAGACTTGATGCCCTTAACGTGATTGTTAACAGCTATGTAATCCTCAATGTCGATGTCTGTATCGCCGTTGATATCACCCTTCATAGCTCTTACTGCAACTTCTGAAGCTGAAGCTGACATAACTGATGCTGCGCCTGCTGTCATAACAGATGCCATTAAAATTGCTGCGATTCTCTGTAATTTCATGTCGATATCCTACTTTGTCAATTTTATAATACATATTCACTGCTGATAAAAAATTAAGCCCTTATATAATAACATATTTGCCATTAT
>CAMYYQ010000331.1 GCA_947303535.1 uncultured Ruminococcus sp. | reverse complement strand
GACCTGTCCCGATGTTGCGGACACACTGGCAAATCCTCTCGTTACATATGATGAAAAGCGCGGTATAATAAACAAGCTTTTCCCTGAGTCTATGCACAAATTCATGCTCAATGCCGTTCACGGCGGAGCTGTTGAGCGCATCGGCGAGATACTTGATGAATATGACGAGCTGCTCCTTGACAGACAGGGCAGCATAAAAGCTGTAGTACGCTATGTTACTCCCCTTACAGAGTCACAGCAGGCTGATCTCCGCAAATTCATCATGGACAAATTCGTAAAAGAGGACGTTGATATAGAGTATAAGCACGATCCCGACATCATCGGCGGCTTTATCCTCAATGCGGGCGACCTTGAATACGATAAGAGCTACCGCACGAGCCTGAGGCTCATGAAAGATACCCTTCAGTCAAAGGCTACAGAGTACGTTGAAAGCAGTACAGGCGTAAAGACAGGCTCAAAGAGCGATATCATCTCTGTTCTCAAAACTGAGGTCCGTGATTTTGATGTAAAATCAGGAGCTACCGAAACAGGCTTTATCACCCGTCTCGGTGACGGTATCGCAAGAGTTTACGGCATGAATTCCGTAATGTACGGCGAGCTTGTAGAGTTTGAGACAGGTATCAGAGGTATCGTTCAGAATCTCGAAGAAAAAACTGTTGGTGTAGTTCTTCTCGGTGACGACCACGGTCTCACAGAGGGCTCTTCCGTTATAAGAACAGGCAAAAGAGCAGGTATCGGCGTAAGCGATGAGCTTCTCGGACGAGTTGTCGATGCTCTCGGCTCACCTATTGACGGTCTCGGACAGATAAATGCCGAGGATTACTTCCCTATTGAGCGTGAAGCTCCCGGCGTTATCGAGCGTAAGCCTGTAAGCGTACCTCTCCAGACAGGTATACTTGCTATCGACTCTATGTTCCCTATCGGACGCGGACAGCGTGAGCTTATCATCGGCGACCGCCAGACAGGTAAGACCTCTATCGCTGTTGATACTATCATAAATCAGAAAAGTCAGGACGTTATCTGTATCTATGTTGCCATAGGTCAGAAGTCCTCAACTGTTGCACAAATAGTAAATACACTGAAAAAATACGGTGCTATGGATTATACAGTCGTTATGTCGGCATCAGCCAGCGATCCTGCACCTTTCCAGTATATAGCTCCTTATTCGGGTACTGCTATAGCTGAATACTTCATGTCAAAGGGCAGGGACGTACTCATCGTTTACGATGATCTTTCAAAACACGCCGTTGCCTACAGAGCTATGTCACTTCTGCTCCACCGTCCACCCGGACGTGAAGCATACCCGGGTGACGTTTTCTATCTCCATTCAAGACTTCTCGAACGTTCGAGCCGACTCGATGACGAGCACGGCGGCGGTTCACTTACCGCTCTTCCGATCATCGAGACTCTTGCAGGCGATATCTCTGCTTATATCCCGACTAACGTTATCTCTATCACAGACGGTCAGATTTTCCTCGAAAGCGAGCTTTTCAACTCAGGTCTCCGTCCTGCTGTCAACTACGGACTTTCCGTATCCCGTGTCGGCGGTGCAGCTCAGACAAAGGCTATGAAAAAGGCTTCGGGAAATCTCCGTATCGATCTTGCTCAGTTCAAGGAAATGGAGATATTCACACAGTTCTCATCAGAGCTTGACCAGTCCACAACAGAGCTTCTTGACCACGGTCATATGCTTACAGAGCTTCTCAAGCAGCCTCTTTACAATCCGCTCCCCCATTATGAGCAGGTAATACTCCTCTATGCGGCTCAGCACGGATTTTTCAAGGGTATCCCCCTCAAGGAGCTGAGAGAATACCGCACAGACCTTATGAATTACATAAGAAGCTACGGACAGGATATAATCAGGGAGATAGACGAAAACAAGGTGCTCACAGACGACCTTGCAGATCGTATCGAAAGAATACTCACAGCTTTTGAAGAATAAGGCGGTGACGTGATATGCCTAATATGAGAGAGATCCGTGAAAGGATCGCCAGTATACAGCAGATATTGAAGATCACCAATGCTATGTACCTCATGTCGTCATCAAAGCTGAAAAAAGCAAGAAAGTCGCTTGAATGTACAGAGCCTTACTTCTATAAGCTCCAGTCTACTATCGAAAGCGTTCTGGAGCATACTCCGCACACCCGTCAGCTGTACTTCGACAGACGTGCAGATATCCCCGAGGATAAGCGTAAAAAGGGATATATCGTCATTACAGCCGATAAGGGACTCTGCGGAAGCTATAACCATAACATAATGAAATATACCGATCAGAAGCTTGACGAAGCTGCCGACCTCGACAACTGCTACCTTTTCGTTATGGGACAGGTGGGCAGAATGTACTATCAGAGACGTATAAACAGCGGCAAGAAAGCTTCTGTTGACGGTGAATTTCTCTATACCACGCAGAACCCTACTCTTTACAGAGCAAGCGAGGTGGCAGAGCTGGTGCTTGACAAGTTTGAAAAGCGCGAGCTTGATGAGGTATATCTTATCTATACGGATATGATAAATTCAAATCTTCAGGAGCCTAAAACGCTGAGACTGCTCCCCTTTGAACGAAAGCACTTCGGCAAGGCAGCAGACGGCACTATGAAGAAGCTGCCAAAGGCTTCATTCATGCCTTCCCCTGAGGAAGTTATGAACTACCTCATACCACAGTACGCAAAGGGCATCATCTACGGTGCTATGGTCGAAGCCTTTTGCTGCGAGCAGCAGTCCCGTATGACAGCTATGGACGCGGCTACTACAAGTGCAAAGGACATAATAAAAGACCTTTCGCTCATGTACAACCGTGCAAGACAGGCTGCTATCACTCAGGAGATAACCGAGGTCTGCGGCGGAGCAGCTTCTATTAGTGAATAATATGTAGGGGCGCTTTCCGAGTGCCCGACGTTAAAACAGAACATGATTTTGTAGGGGAGGGCGCCCTCGCCCTCCCGAAAC
>CAMYYQ010000330.1 GCA_947303535.1 uncultured Ruminococcus sp. | reverse complement strand
GGAGATAGGTGCGGATATCGGTGTCAAGGTCTATCTTTCCCTGTTCCCAGAGCTGCATGATGCTTACCCATACAAAGGTCTTGGAGATGCTGCCCCATTCAAACACGCTGTTTTCATCAGCAGGGGTGTGCTTCTCGATATTTGTACAGCCGTAGCAGCGTGTATAGAGTATCTCGTCTCCGTGGAAAATAAGCTCCACATGAGCGCTGGATTTGTCGCTTTTTTTAACGTTGTATGTATTTGCAGCAATTTTTTCCTGAACGGTTATAACAGTGCTGACTGTTGCTCCCGACGGACATTTCAGATCATTTTCGTCTTCTGCAAAGGCTGTAAATGGCTGAGTGCAGACTGTAAGCACCGATGCAGCAACAAAAGCGGCAGCTTTTCGCAGTATTCTTTTCATGTATATCCACCTCCTCAGAGCTCTCGCGCTTCATAGTCCACTACCGAGCATACAAGCTGATAGAGTGTGAAGCCGAAGCCGATAAAGATCAGCGCAATACTGAGCAGCAGACCGTTCATTGGTGCTGCAAGTGCCATGAGCATATTTATAAGCACAACAAGTGTTGGTTTGAGTATATCTATATTGAATATAAAAACAATTACAGCTGATACCCCACAGACCAGTGCGATACCGCCTAAGAATTTAAGAAAGCTTAGCAGCAGTGAGTTGTTTTTGCTTGAAATACCTTTTTTGAAGTATTTCCTGTGCTGACCTGCCATGACCATGAGGGTAACGGCAAAAATAAACCAGAATATGGAGTTTTCCATAGCTTTCATCTGAATACCTGTACCGAAACCGCTTGTTTTTTCGTACATTTCGTTTACGTCCCTTGAAAGAGTAGTTCCGTGGAAATCACTGAATTTTTCCATTATGAGGTACAGGATAAATACAACTGCCGAAAAAACGGTATATATTCCCGTAGTCATAGCAAAGCGTGAAATAACAATGCTTTTTCTGTCAATGGGGATAACAGTGAGTATTTTTCCTGCATTGTGAGTCTTTTCTGCCATTGTAATAAAGGGGACAAGCATAACTCCCAATACGACGATACTGAATACCATGAAAATGGCTTCTGTGAGCATTCCAATGGCTACAAATATAGCAGTCATTGCGAGTATAAGCAAGAATTTACCCTTATTTCTGCCCTTTGCCGATATGAGGTCCACTCGCATAAGGTCGATTATCTTTTTCATATTTTCCCTCCTTACATCTCTTTATCAGAAGCCTTTTTTACGGTGATCTTGCAGAAAATGTATGCTGCGGCTAAGGTAACTGCATTGAGTATGGCGATCGAAAGCCACTTGCCTGCAACAGTCGGCGGCAGAAGTATATTCTTTAGTGCGTAGAGCTTTTTGTTGTATATCATAACAGATATGAATGTTGCAGCGGCAGCAAATACAGCCACGACTATTATAAGCTCGCGTATGGCAGTCTCCATGTTTTTTATCTCCGCGCGCATCTGTGCAAAGCAGAGAACTATGGTTATGAAGGCAAATGCCGCAGCGGCAATAAGATAAAGAGTTGTGAATTCATTCTTTGGCATTTTTGTAAGATTTTCAGCAAACCTCATTGGTTTTTCGGGGAGAAACTTATATAGTGAGGAGTTCCTGGTAATAAGAAAACACAGAAATGAGAGAAGCTCGCCTGCGAACATGGTAACGGTTATCTCAATGAAAAGAGCCTTTATTACTGCACTTCTGCTGACAGGCAGCATACCGTAGAGCTTTTTGCAGCTTGAATTATTGATACCCTGCACAGGCGCGATTATCATTACAAAGCTCACAACGCAAAAGATACCGATGGGGAGACTGAACAGTGCTGCTATGATACATACAACAGCAAATATGGCTACATAAGGCACAGTGAGCCTGCTGACGGAGATAAGGTCAAACCTTATCATTTTCATTATGTCGTTCATATCTGTCCTCCTTTGCAACATAGACCAGTATCTCGTCGATGTTTGCCTTTTCGGTCTCAAGCTTGTCGGTGACCTCGCTCAGATACTCGGTGCTGAGAAGAGCGTCGAAGCAGTTTCTGTAGCCGTGGAAGCCTATGCATTTTTCACGCAGGGCAGAGGATATATCCTCCTCAGCACCTCTGAGGATAACATATTTTTCATTGAGTTCGTCCTTAGTACCCGTGAACCACACTCTGCCGTTGTGAAGTATGGTAACGTAGTCTGCGATACGCTCAACATCAGATGTGATATGTGTGGAGAAAAGGACGCTTCTGTTTTCGTCCTCTATGTACTCCGCAAGTATATCGAGAAGCTCGTCACGGGCAACAGGGTCAAGACCGCTTGTAGGCTCATCGAGTATCATGAAGTCAGCCTTGTGTGACAGTGCAATGGCGATCATCAGCTTCATTTTCATGCCCTTTGAAAATTCTCCCACACGCTTATTATCGGGGAGTCCGAAGGATTTAAGACGACCTGCAAATTCCTTGCTGTCCCAGTCCTTGTAAAATGGCTTCAGCTGTTTTTCTATCTGTTTTGCATTAAGGTGATCTGCAAGATAAAGACTGTCAAAGACTACGCCAAGCTTTTCCTTTATAGCGATAGTGTCTTTAACGCTGTCAAGACCGAAAACACTTATCTTGCCGCTGTCTATATTAGCCATATTGAGTATGGAGCGGATAGTAGTTGTCTTGCCGGAACCATTTTCACCTACAAATCCCATGATATAGCCTTTAGGCAGAGAAAAACTGACATCTTTAAGTGAAAAGCTGTCATATGTCTTATTGAGTCCTTGTATTTCCAGAATGTTCTCCATAAATCATTCCTCCATAAATTTTTTTAGCGCGGCGATGATCTCGTCATCGGAAAGTCCTGCATTTCTGCCGTTCAGCACGGCTTTCTCGAAGCCTTCCTCCATTGCGCAGAGCATACGCTCCCGGAGAAGCTCGTTGTTGCTTGGCGCAACGAAGTACCCCTTGCCTGTTACGGAGATG
>CAMYYQ010000329.1 GCA_947303535.1 uncultured Ruminococcus sp. | reverse complement strand
TGCAAAGCATGAAAACATCATCTTTCTTGAAACACTTCCAATGCTCGCTTATGAAAAGTAAATAAAGCAGGAGAGTTTTTTGAACTCTCCTGCTTTTTGTTTATTTGTTTATTTGCTCATTCCAGCATCATTGCAAGCAGATCCCAGTACATATGAAGTGCTATAGGAACAAGGATATTTCTGCTTTTTATAAAGCTTAAACTGAATATTACGCCTAAGGCAAGCAATACAATAAATCCGAAACCTGTAAACGACGAAACGAAAGTGTCATGCTTTATCCATGTGGGGAAATGTATCATCATGAACATAACAGAATTCAGCGCTATAGCCTGCCATTGCTTATTCTTGTCGCTGCTTATGGTAGCATTGAGCAGCCAGCCGCGGAATACCATTTCTTCGGTCAGTCCCACGGAAAGGATAATGATGATAGTTGCTGCTCCGAAATCGGGACTTATCTTAAAAGAATGGTGCATCATATAGTGATTTGTCAGTATGTATACAGTGAAGAATGCAAAGATAGGAAGATAGTGTAACCATTTTACTTTAGTTGTAAACATTTCCTTGAGCTTGATATGTACCTCTGATGAGAAGTGATGTACCAGAAGCATGGCAGGAAGCGTCCACACAAGGTTTTTGATACACTCCTTGATGATCTGACATACTGCCGCATTTTGGAAATGTTCTTCAATGACTAGTGAAGCTAAGAATGTGTACAGCGTCCAAACTGTATAGAAAATGATAACGTATATCAATAGCGTTATCTTTAGTTTTCTGCTTTTTGTTGTAATTTCCATATTTGGTGCCTCCAAAGATTTTAAATGTATGGTTTATTTGTGATGTTCGTCATTCGGTTATGAGCTGTCTTATGCCGACTTTTTTTATCTTTCGTGATACGATCAGTGCGAAAAGGAAGAAGCATATGCATATAGCTGCGGCAGGTATAAGGACACTTGCAGGAGTAAGAGGCGTATAGAAGCTTGTAACGCCTATGCCTTTAAGGAGAACAGTGAGCAGCTTATTCATGAACAGACCGGCTGATGCTGTTCCGAGGACTGCACCGAGAACAGATACTATGAGAAATCTTACTGCAAATTGCAGCCTTAGTTTGCCTGTCGTGAAGCCCTGCGACTTGAATATTCCGATATCTGTCTTTTCCAGCGTGAAAGCCTTTGAGCTTACCATTGAAACGACTACGAGTGCAAAGAACATTGAGAATGAGAAGATGATGAGCCTCATTATTTCTATAGCTGACTCAATAAGCTGGTTTTGGTCATCGGATTTTCCGAGAGTAACTTCCATAATGTCGCCGTATTCCTTTTCAAGAGCGGCTTTTACTTCTTCTGCCTTTGTTTCATCTTCGAGCATGACGCCGCCGCTGTCGGTACGCTTATGGAGACCGAGCTTTTCTCCCGATTCTCCGGTGATCGCAGTACACATACCTGTGTCAGCCATTGACTGGTATATTCCGCAGACCACAAATTCTTTGTGGTTATTGAATTTTGCTACATTTACGGTGTCACCGAGTTTGATATCAAGCTCGTCAGCTACGATTTCGGTAATGACTATCTCGTTATCATATTTTGGCGCTCTGCCTTTGGTTGTAATAATGTCCTCGGGGTAAAAATCTACACAGCAGTATATCTCTTCACCGTTTATGGAGATATATGTACCTGTTGAGAAGTATTTTCTGTGTATAGGATCATACTTTTTGAACGTTTCGATGATATCATCTATTTTGTCCTTTTGTGTCATCTCATCGAAGGTAATAATTATATCTCTTACCTCAATGCCCATAGTTTCTCCTGCTTTTCTCGAATTAATAGCAGCACTGAGAGCATTTGCCGTGAGCATGAAGCTTACAAGTATTGCCGCTATCATTATTGAGGCAAAGTATCTTCTTTTTGCAGATGTGAACTGACGGACAGCAAGTGTGGAAGAAAGCAGCTTTGCACTTATTGGGAGTTTTATGCGGCTGTCAAAGTATATTTCCTTTCTTCCGCCTGAGATAGCACGGATAGGGGAGACTTTGCATATCTTGTGGGTGACTATGAGAATAAATACTACACTTATCTCGATGATAGCAAGCAGATAGAGGAGCGTCTTGACGAATGCGGGGTGTGTTTCTGTGATACAGCCTGATATGGTATCGAATATACTTGTAATGCTGCCTATGAGTGGGAGTCCGCAGAGTATTCCGAGGATACTGCCGATGACCTCAGCGATAAGGTATTGAAGCAGTATGGAAAGCCTTATCTTAGAGTTGCTGAAGCCCTGAGACTTCAGTATTCCCAGATTGGTATAATCCATTTCAATGCCCGTTGAGATGCTGTGTCCCATAACAATGATAACAACAGTAGCAAGGATAAGTATGAACACAAGCAGTATGCCCATTATGATATCAGAGTAGATATTTGTGTAGTGCATTGAGACACTTTTTGTTGAAGAGCCCCATGCATTAGAGATTATATCCGAGTCCAGATTTACCTGACGTCGGAATTTACCGTCTGAAAGTGTGCAGTCGTCTGACTTGTACAGCTGTACAATATATCCCGTGCCCCAGTGGTCATCACAGTTTTCAGCAGAATTAGCCGCCATTATCATGTCAAAGTCTTCCTGCGATATGAACTGCCACTTCCAGCCTATGATCATAGCACCGAACATAGGCTCAACAACAAATCCCTTTACAGTGAAATTGTAGTCTCCGCTTATGGTATGGGCGGTGACTTTGTCGCCAATATCACACTTGAATTTGCCCTTTGAGCCATAGCTGAGGTATATCTCGCCTTTTGAAAGGGGCGGTATTTTTTCTGTATAGCCGTTACATTCTTCGTTTACAAGCCTGATATTCTCTGGCAATGTAGTAAAGAAACAGGAATTTTTATCGCTTTTTTTATCTGTATCTATACCGTATGATATTACAGCTGTAGGCGTTACTGTGTAATGGTCGATAATTGG
>CAMYYQ010000328.1 GCA_947303535.1 uncultured Ruminococcus sp. | reverse complement strand
AATACAGTTTTAAAGCCTGTTTACAAGCGGCAATAATATTTTATCACACACGCTGCATTTTGTCAAGCATTTTTTGCAATATTTCCTAAAAAACTTCCCCTGCTGTATACAGGGGAAGAATTTTTCAAATTACCATACTCTGTAGCCTTCATGACCGATCTTGTAGGAAGTTCCGGGAACATAAAGATCATCAGGTTTGATCTCATTGCCCTGCTCCTTTGCTGATTCGATAGCCTTTCTCAGTTCTCTGAATGCTACGCTGTTTGTAACGATGCGTGATACCTCCTCCTGAGTTGGCTTTCCGCCGAGGTACTCAAGAACAGCCTGCTGCATATAGAAATATGAACGGAGCTGAGTCTTCTTGAACTCGATGCTCTGCTGCTCTTCGCCTTCGCCCTCAAGAAGGAAGAGACTGTCGCCTTCTTTGTAGCCAAGTGTAAGCTTTGCAAATATCTCAGGAATAAATACTCTTATTTCGGAAGCAAGGTTCATATTGCCTTCTGTAAGCTCTTCGAGCTTAGTGATCATATCCTTGTAATCTTCCTGAGACTTGATATTTGACATCATCTTTATAGTTTCCTTTACAGCGTTCATAACGAAGTCCTTCTTGAACGGGCACTTATCGTCCTCACGCTGAACAAAAATAGCATACTGCTTTTCAGAAACGAAAGCTTCTTCCGCATTCATTTCATTTTCAACATATGGTTCAAAATACTTTGCAAGCTCTACGCATACAGAACCGTTTACACGAACCTCGATTATCTTCTTCTCCTTGAACTTTGCAAGGTATACTCTGAGCCAGTAATACTTCTTTGAACCAAGATACTTAGGTATCTCGTTCATAATGAAGTTGATGAGCATTGTAGGCTGCTTGTCCTTTACACCTATTCTTACTACAGACTGAGCATACATATCAAAATCGTAGTGCTGTCTGAGGAAGTCAACAGAAATATGAGTAGGATTCTTCTTAGTCATAGACTGATCGAGCGGATGCCATACACCGCCGTTGAATATCTCAACAGCCATGTTTGCAGCCTCTTCATCATCTTTTCCCTGTGAGTCAACAGGCTCGATAAGCGGCTCATCAAACTCATCATTTGTGATGATGAAAATAGTCTGAAGGATCTTTATACCTTCGCTCTCTTCCATTCTGCCGATCTGAACATCTATTGTAAAGCCTTTTGGCATGATAACACAGTCATCATAAAGAGTACCGTTCAGCTTTGCATTAAGAGCTTTAAGCACCATCTGCTTGATATCAGCTTTTGGATCTGCAACAGGTGTATTTTCTTCCTTCTGATTGTTCTTCTTCTTAAAAATTCCCATTTTCTATTCTCCTTATTAATAATTATCAATATATGCTCTGCATAATATTAAACTGTTAATTTTACGGCTGCCCAGCCTTCTCTTACCTCAGGCTCGGGCTCCTTGAAGCCTGCCGAAATAAGAGCGTCTATGACCTCGTCCATACGCTCCTCGATGATACCAGAAACGATGAGTATCCCGCCGTCTTTGAGGTATCTGCGGAAGCTGTCCTTCATAGCGATAAGCACATCTGCAACTATATTTGCTGCGATGATATCATACTTATCGTCTATCCTGTCGGCAAGCTCACTGTCTGTGAGGATATTGCCGAAATAGGTCTTGTACACATCAGGTGAGATGTGATTCTTTACTGCATTTTCAAGAGCTGTAACAGCTGCATTTTCTTCGATATCAACAGCTACAGCACTCTTTGCTCCCAGAAGCATTGCACCTATTGAAAGGATACCGCTTCCGCAGCCCATATCAAGAAGCTTATCGCCCTTGTTAAGGTACTTCTCAAGCACCTCAAGACAAAGCCTTGTGGTATGATGCTTGCCGGTACCAAAGCTTGAAGCAGGGTCTATTTCAAGGATCGTCCTGCCGTCAGTGTTGTCATACTCTTCCCAAGAAGGTTTGATAACAAGCTTTTCGCCCACCTTGAAGGGCTTGAAATACTGCTTCCAGTTATTTGCCCAGTCCTCTTCACGGATACTTGACATTTCCGCTTCAAGGCGACCGTAAACTCCGTCCTTGTCATTTGCCTTCATGTCAGCCAGCATTGATTTTATAGCAAGAAGCATTTCAGCTCCCTGTCCGTTTGAAGGTATATAAACTGTTATGCAGGTCTCACATTCCGACAAGCCCATAAGGTCATCGTCGATGTAATCCCACTGACCGTTCTTGTTTTCAAGGAATTCCTTGAAATCCTCAGGGTCCTTTATAGAAAAGCCTTTAATGCCAATATCGGTCAGCTTTGAACAAAGCAGTTCTATTCCTTCCGTAGTAGTGTAGATGTTGACTTCTGTCCATTCCATTTATATGATTTCTCCTTAATTGCAGATGCGCATAAGATATAGCAGTACATCTGCATTGTTTATTATACCGTCGCCGCTGAGATCGGCAGCTTTTACTTCCCAGCTTGTAAGTACAGAAACTCCCTCAGGCAGCTTTTCGTGGCTTGTGATATATTCATTTACAAGTGCAAGGTCGTATTCATCTGCCGAACCATCATTGTTTATATCACCTGCTGAAAGCTTCTGCGCTGTACCTGCGTAGTCAAACTTTGAAAGCTCTATCCAGCCTTTCTTGCCGTCTATCTTAACTTCTCCGTAACTTCCGCTGACACTGACAACGTTAACGATATTGCCATATTCAAGGGAAGCTATGGAAGACTTTAAGTCTTTCGTGTCAGCATAAACATCTGTTTTCTCATCAGATGTGCAATAGTACTCGCCTGCCTTGTATTCCTTCGGCACAGCCTTTGCAGTACTTACTGCTGCTGTATTCTTTACAGCAGCAACAGATGTTGCCTTTGATGTAACAACAGCCTTTGTTACTGTGGTCGTCTTGCTTGACGATACTGCCGACGACTTTGATGTTACAATGGTCGTTGTTGTTGTGATAGTTGTAGTTGTTGTACCTGATAATGAAGATGTAGTTTCAGAT
>CAMYYQ010000327.1 GCA_947303535.1 uncultured Ruminococcus sp. | reverse complement strand
TGCACAGTATACCTTGAAATTCTCAGGCTTTGTGGTGCTGTCAACGTACATATAATTATAGCCGCCTGTAGTGGAATTGCCAGCCTTGAGGGTATTGTTCACGTAGTTGAGATGACCGATAGTGCCGTAAGCCGTCTGATAGCCCCAGTCATAGATAATATTGTTAGTGAAATCGGCTGTATACTGCTCAGGCACTTTGCCGCGGAAATTTCGTGAAACATTGTGTATGATAAGGTTGTGGTCAAAGGTCAGGTCGCCTTTTCCGAGCATAATACCGAAGCCGTGAAGTCCTTTCTTGTGTCCGCCCCATGAGTCAGCAGGACCAAGCACGGAATACTGAACAGTATAATTGGTGTTGTAGGAGTAAAGTCCCCACTGTTCATCGGTAGTCCAGCCCATTGAGCAGTGGTCGATTATGGAATTTGAGCCCTTTGCGCCGCCCCAGGCGTCATTTCCCGAGCTGGTGGAAGCATATGGACCTGGACGTGAGCTTATATACCTACAGATTATATTGTCTCCCGACATACCCATTTTGTAGTTTTTCAGAGTTATACCCGAACCGCCGGGAGCAGTCTGACCTGCTATGGTAACATTGCTTGAACAGAGTATATTTCCTTGCAATTCGATAGTTCCGCTTACATCAAATACAACTATTCTTCCCGATTTGCTTACAGCGTCACGGAAGGAACCTTCGCCGCTGTCGTTGAGGTTAGTTACGTGATAGACCTCGCCGCCTCGTCCGCCTGTAGCGTATTTACCGCCGCCTACAGCTCCGGGAAATGCAAGTATCTTCCCTGCTGCAGAAGCTGTTGTTATCCTGCCGCTCTGCTTTGGAGCAAATGCCGAACCGCTTCCGAAAACGGTTATGATACCCGTAAGCATTGCGGTCAATCTTTTAAGACCTTTATTCATTTTAACACCCTCCTGATAAAAAGCTATACTTCCTATATTAACATTATACATTGTTTTTGTAAGTTTAGCAATGAAATATAGTACTTTTTTACTGTGCATATTTGCTTTTTGATGTTTTGGTATCTGTTTTAACATATAATATAGTATCATCAGTAAAGAAAAGTGCATAAAAAAAGAAGCTCCCCAAAGGAAGCTTCTGAATTGATTATTTAAGGTCAGCCTTTTTGAATATTGCAATACCTGCAATTGTTGAAACAACACATATACCAAGATCAATAAGTATCATCAACCATAATTTATCGTCAACATTTGTTGGATTATACTTAAATCCGTCTATCTGCACGCTTGGAAGACCATACTCAATAACATTTCTGACTATCTTATTTTTTACGAAAGTATATATAATACTTGCTATCATAGTTACAATTGTATCAAGCATAAGCGAAAGTACATAACCGCCTGTATTTCTCATTGAAGTGCAGAGGAATACAAAACAGCTTGTGAATGCAAATAAGATAACAATTGTAAAAAGCATATTAAGGAAAACTTCCGTGCCTGGGAATGATTTGAATTTCTGCAAAGTTTTACTGCATACGATAAGTACGAGCCAGTAAGCTACCTGATAAATAAAAGCTACAGTCAATGATACTATCAGGTTTGCAAGATAAATATTAGTCCTTGAATGACCGATGATTATTTTATTTCGTATTGTATTGTTCTTGAAATCCTGTACGATAAACAGACCTGCGGCAATGCTTATGAACATAGTCATTATGCCTATCATAGCGAATACTAATCCGTCGCCGACATTCACATCTCCACCCTCAAAAATCTTTATGAACACAGACGCAGCTGCGGGGATAGCCATTATAATAACAAGAACAACATAAAAACGTTTTCCTTTAAAGAGTCGTCTGAAACCTTCTGCGAGTAAATTAGACATTCTGAGCACCTCCTACAAGATTCATGAAATAGCTTTCGAGACTTTCGTGATTCTCGGTAATGGAATTTACAAAGCAATTCTTCTCGTTTAAAGCGAGTACAAGAGGAGTTACCTGCACAGGTGTATAGATCTCAGCCTCATTTTCTGATGTGATATTGAATTCAGCACCCATACCTTTGAGTACCTCAGCAAGAACAGCTGTATCACTAACGTTTACGCGGACATATCTGCGTGAAGCCTTTTCAAGCTCCTCAGCACTCATTTCCTTGATAACGTGACCCTGCTCAATAAAGCCGTAATGTGTGGCAAGACGAGCAAGCTCATCGAGGATGTGGCTTGAAATAAGGATAGTGATGCCCTTTTCCTGATTGAGGCGGAGAATAGTTTCACGCACTTCAATGATACCCTGTGGGTCGAGACCGTTTATAGGCTCGTCAAGGATAAGAAACTCAGGATCACCAACAAGTGAGAAAGCTATACCAAGTCTCTGACGCATACCGAGAGAGAAGTCCTTAGCCTTTTTCTTGCCAGTATTAGCAAGACCGACCAGCTTGAGGAGCTCATCTATCTTATCGTTTGATATGCCGAGAGCCTTTGTCTGCTGGATAAGATTATCTCTTGCAGACATATCAGGGTGAAGTGAAGGTGTTTCAACAACAGCTCCTGTCTTTCTTTTAACTTCAAGGAGCTTCTTGTCATTGTTCTTTACTCCGAAAAGTGAGTATTCACCCGAAGTAGGATTGTTAAGACCCGTGATAATACGGATTAATGTGGTTTTACCTGCGCCGTTTCGTCCGACCATACCATATATTGCACCCTTTGGAACATTTAATGTAAGATTGGTAAGTGCATGAAATTTTCCGTACTGCTTACTGAGCTGCTGGGTCTGTAGAATGTATTCCATAATATCGACCTGCCTTTGACTATTTTATAACAATGTGATAACGTAAAAAGGCGGTCATGCTATAAGCACGACCGCCTAAAGTCGTTATTATTTATATGATTACGAAATTATTCGTTGATCTTTGTAACAACGCCTGAACCAACTGTTCTACCACCCTCACGGATAGCGAAACGGAGTCCTTCTTCGATAGCGATAGGAGTGATGAGCTCAAC
>CAMYYQ010000326.1 GCA_947303535.1 uncultured Ruminococcus sp. | reverse complement strand
GGCACAGCTGTTGAAGAAAAGGCACTTCGTCTTGCTAACAAGCTCCTTACAGCTCAGTACAATGAGGGACGTGACGCAATCGGTATCACATTTACTGATTCTAACCCAAGCCTCAAGAGAGTATACGAGGAGAAGGTTTATATTCCTGATTACTATAAGGGCACAATGCCTGATGGTTCTAAGCTTGAGCCAGGCGCTACATTCTCATCAATCCGTAAGAACTACGAGAAGGATACAATGTGGCAGGAGTGCAAGAAGTACTACGATGGCGAAGGCAAAGATAACAACGGCGACGGCGTTGTTGACTGTGGTGACTACCAGTTCCAGTATCACAGATTCTGGCACGCTGGTGACGCTGTAGTTGCTTACGGTACAATGGCACTTCTCTATCCAGAGGTTCTGCCGGATGATACAACTCCAACACCTACAACAACAACTTCAACAACAACAACAACAACTACAGTTACAACTACAACAGTTACTACAACTGTTTCTGATAAGACTCCTACAGTTACTGTATGGGGCGACGCTAACTGTGACGGCGATGTAGATATGGGCGATATCGTTCTTATCATGCAGAGCCTTGCTAACCCGAACAAGTATGGCATCGGCGGTACAGACGCTACAGCTATCACTGCTCAGGGTCAGGCTAACGCTGACGTTGACGTATCAAGCAAGGGTATCACAACTCAGGATGCAGTTCGTATCCAGAACTTCCTCCTCAACAAGATCACTACACTTGATCCAACTAAGTAATTATTGCTTATAATTAGCAGATCTAAAGCTGCACGGTCATACCGTGCAGCTTTTTTATGTGTATTTCGACTATGAGACGTAAAGCTGTTTCGGGAGGACGAGGGTATCTGCTCTTATAAAATTGAATTCCGCGATATTTTCCGAAAAAAGCTTGCATTTTACTTTAAATAATGATATAATATTATAATAGCATTTTTATGCGAAAAAATAATCCTAAGAAAGCAGGCGATAGGGTGCTTAGAAGTATGACAGGCTACGGAAGAGCGCAGCAGATACTTAATGGACGCGATATCCTTGTGGAGATCCGTTCAGTTAACCATAGATATTATGAATATTCGTCAAGAGTTCCCAGAACCTACAGCTATATAGATGAAAAGCTGAAGGCTCTGCTCAAAACAAGCATTTCACGCGGTAAGGTAGAAATAGCCGTAACGATCAATAATATCGAAGGCAAGGATACCGAGATCGCTGTTAATAAGGGCGCAGCCGAGGGCTATGTAAATGCTCTCAGAAGCATTGCCGATGAGCTCGGTGTGGAGGACGATATCACACTTTCAAAGCTTATGAAGCTCCCTGATATATTCAATATACAGAAAACTCCCGATGACGAGGAACAGGTCTGGGACGACGTTTCAAAGGTCGCTTCCGAGGCTATAAACAAATTTGTTGAAATGCGTCAGACAGAGGGTGAACGCCTTAAATCCGATATAATCGAAAAGGCTGAGGGCATACTGAAAATGGTAGCAAAGGTAGAGGAGCTCTCACCGCTTACCGTTGAAAACTACAGAAACAGACTTTACAAGAAGCTCAGTGAAGTCCTTGAAGGCAAGGATATAGATGACCAGAGAGTTCTTACTGAGGCAGCTGTTTTCGCTGAGAAAATAGCCGTTGATGAAGAAACTGTAAGACTCCGCAGCCATATCTCTCAGCTTGAGACTATGGTATCGGGCGATGATGCAGTGGGCAGAAAGCTGGACTTCATCGTGCAGGAAATGAACCGTGAGGTAAATACTATCGGTTCAAAGGCTCAGGATCTGAATATCACTAAGGTCGTAGTCGATATGAAGGCTGAGATCGAGAAGATACGTGAACAGATCCAGAATGTTGAGTAATTTACAATGAGACTTATAAATATAGGTTACGGAAATATGGTGTCCGCTGACAGGATAGTTACTATAGTAAGTCCCGAGTCAGCCCCCATAAAACGCCTCGTTCAGGAGGCACGCGACGACGGCAGAGCTGTTGACGCTACCTACGGAAGAAAAACAAGAGCCGTAATGATAATGGACAGCGGTCATATTATCCTTTCATCACTCATTACCGAGACTCTTGCTGCAAGAATAAACGGTTCAGGAGGAGCTGATGACGATGAATAAAGGACGGCTTATTGTATTTTCCGCTCCGTCGGGCTGCGGAAAAGGTACTATGCTTGAGGAGATACTGAAAGATGAGCGTTTCGCAGTATCCGTTTCGGCAACTACAAGAGCTCCGCGAGAGGGCGAAAAGGACGGTGTGAATTATCACTTCCTTACCCGTGAAGACTTTGAACAGCGTATCGCTGACGGCAAGTTCATTGAACACGCTGAGTACTGTCAGAACCTTTACGGTACACTTTCAAGCGAGGTGGACGGCAGACTTGAAAAAGGACTCAACGTCATTCTTGAAATAGAGCCTCAGGGTGCAATGAAAATACGCGAAAAGCGTCCCGATGCACTGTTTATATTCATAGTTCCGCCTTCAATAGGTGAACTCCGCCGCAGACTCAAAAAGCGCGGCACAGAGACCGATGAGGTCATAGAAGAACGTATTTCAAAGGCTGCATGGGAGATATCTCAGGCTGAGAAATACGATTACATCATTGTCAACGACGCCCTTGAGGACGCTATAAGCGACTTCTTCGCAGTTATACGCGGAGAGCAGCTTAAAATAGAGTTTTCGGGCGATATTATAGAAGAGGTGCTTAAAAATGCTTAGACCTGCAGTAAACCAGATCATCACAAAGAATGAGAGCTGTTATTCACTCGTTATTGCTGTTGCAAAGCGCGCAAGACAGATCTCAGAGGAGCTTTACGAGAACGGCGAGACTCTTGAAGAGAAGCCTGTAAAGACAGCTGTTGAGGAGCTTGCAAGCGGAAAGTGCAAGATAGTAAGCACTGTTCCACAGACCAACGAGTAATGCCCCTTATTGCGGAGACCGCAGTCAGCGGAACAGCCTA
>CAMYYQ010000325.1 GCA_947303535.1 uncultured Ruminococcus sp. | reverse complement strand
TACAGGAGCTTGAAAAAGAAATTGGCATAAAGATCTTCAACCGCAGCGGCAGGGGAGTTACCCTCACCAATGACGGTGTGGAGTTCGTACAGTACGCCCGTCAGGTAGTCGGACAGTTCGATGTTCTTGCCGAGAAATACAGCGGCAAGGGCAATGTCAAGAAGAAGTTCGGAGTATCAACTCAGCACTACTCCTTTGCTGTAAAGGCGTTCGTGGAAATGGTCAAGGAGTTTGATACTGCGGAATATGAGTTTGCAGTCCGCGAGACCAAGACCGCTGAGGTCATCAGCGATGTTGCATCTATGAAAAGTGAGATAGGCATTATCTACCTCAATGAATTCAACCGCAAGTCTATAACAAAGCTGCTCCACTCCAACGGTCTGGAATTCCATACACTTACAAAGTGCAGCCCTTTCGTTTACCTCTGGAAAGGTCACCCACTCGCAAAGGAGAAGAAAATAACCTTTGAGCAGCTTGCGGACTACCCCTGCCTTTCATTTGAGCAGGGCGACAACAGTACATTCTATCTGGCTGAGGAACTTCTGAGTACAGCTGAATATCAGCGCACTATCAAGGCTAACGACCGTGCAACTATGCTCAATCTGATGATAGGTCTTGACGGCTACACGCTGTGCTCCGGTATCATCTGCGAGGAGCTCAACGGAGATGATTATATCGCAGTGCCTTTCGAGGACGAGTCCGACGAGGTAATGGAGATAGGCTATATCACACTGAAAAATGTTATTCTCAGTGAAATGGCGGAAATATATATCCGTGAGATAAAAGCCTATCTTCATATAGACTGAGCCTATAGCTCCGCATAGAAGTCCTATATTGGACAGAATGTGCGGACAGGTGTATAATTAAATCATACTAAAACGATAGGAGAACTGTTATGATAGAAATATTATGGCTCGGACGCGGTGGACAGGGTGCATTCACTGCCGCAAAGCTTCTCGGAGCAGCCTACACCATAGATGATGATAACAAATACGCGCTCGCTTTCCCATCATTCGGTCCCGAGAGACGAGGCGCACCTGTGAGAGCCTTCACAAAGCTTGATACAAAGCCGGTCGTTGACAGAAGCCAGACCGAAAAGGCTGACTACATCGTTATAATCGACGATACGCTGTACAGCCCACAGCTTCAGGGACTTCTCAAATCCACAGGCAAAATAATAGTTAACTCAAAGAACAACATCGATGGTGCTCTCACATTCGATGCTGACAGCATTGCGGCAGAGTTCAGACTTCCAACTGCCAATACCGTCATGTTCGGACTTCTTGTGGGACTTTCAAGCGTTGTCACATCAGACGAAGCAGTTGAGGCTATAAAGGGCTATATGCCTGCAAAAATACAGGAGCGCAACATCAGCGCACTTCTTAAAGCTGTGCAGGAGGTGGCAGAATGAGACCTTACATCAGAGAGAAAAAGGACTTCACCTTTGCTGAAGTCCCCGAGAATACATCATTCGAGGCAGGCTACCTTACTACTGTCAACAGCGGCTGGAGAAGTATCAGACCTGTTATCAATGCCACAAAATGTGTGGGCTGTGAGCAGTGTTATCTCTACTGTCCCGACGGCGTTATATCAATAAAAGACGGCAAGGCAGCCATTGATTACGACTTCTGCAAGGGCTGCGGAATATGCGCTAAAATATGTAAAATAGGAGCAATAGAAATGGAGGCGGAGCGCAAATGAGCAAGAAATTCTTATCAGGCAACGAGGCATTTGCCGAGGGCATACGCCTTGCACGTCCGCAGGTCATTTCAGCCTACCCAATAACTCCTCAGACCATAGTTGTTGAGCGTCTTTCGGAAATGGTGGAGGATGGCAGTCTCAATGCCGAGTACGTTCACGTTGAGTCAGAACACTCCGCACTCTCATGTGCTATCGGAGCAAGTGCCGCAGGTGCGAGAGCCTTTACAGCAACATCGTCGCAGGGACTTCTCTACATGGCTGAATGTCTCTACTATGCAGCAGGCGGACGTTTCCCCATCGTTATGATGAACGCCGACCGTTCAACTGCTCTCCCGTGGAACATCTACGGCGATCAGCGAGACAGCCTTTCACAGCTTGACAGCGGCTGGATCCAGTCCTATGCTGAGAATGCTCAGGAGGCTCTCGACCTTGCGCTTATGAGCTACAAAATTGCCGAGGATAAACGTGTGCAGACTCCATATATGGCTAATCTGGACGGCTTCGTTCTCACTCATACGTATGAAACAGTGGACATTCCCACACATGAGCAGGCAGACAAATTCCTGCCGTCCTATGAGACAGACAACCGCATTGACTTCGACAATCCGAAGAATATGGCATTTTCCGCAGGTCCTGATACAAATTACATATTCAAATATAAGGAGCATAAGGGACTTCTTGCAGCGGCTGAGGTCATCACCGAGACCGAAAAGGAATTCGCTGAGATATTCGGACGAAAGTACACTGGTCTGACTGAGAATTACCGCACTGAGGACGCTGAATATATCATCGTTACTCTCGGAAGTATAGCTGGTCTGTGCCGTGAAACTGCGGATAAGCTCCGCGAGCATGGCGTAAAGGCAGGCGTTGTTCGTATACGCTACATGAGACCTTTCCCGAACAAGGAAATTGCCGATGTTCTGAGAAATGTCAAGGCTTATGCAGTCCTCGAAAAGGACATCAGCTTCGGAAACGAGGGTACAGTTTTCACAAACGTTAACTCCGCACTGAAAAAGACTGGGGTTGATGTTAAGGGCTACAACTTCATCGGCGGACTTGGCGGTAGAAATATCTCCGCAGGGGACATTGAGAATATATATACAAGCATCGCAAAGGGCACGGAAAGTGTCAATTTTATCGGCATAGGAGGCGAGGACAATGGCAAATAAAGTCGCAGAAAGCATATCCCGTGAAGAATTTTTCTACGGACACAAAGCCTGTGCAGGCTGCGGCGGAAGCCTTGCAGTAAGAGCTGCACTCAAAGTTCTGGGC
>CAMYYQ010000324.1 GCA_947303535.1 uncultured Ruminococcus sp. | reverse complement strand
AAAAAGTCTTTGGAAAGGGGTTCGGGGAAGAACCTTTCCTCAGAAAGGTTTTCCCCGATAATTGCGCATAGACTCCAATATAGGCAGTACGATCATACGCAGTATTTTTATACCGTAAATCCTTTGGCGCGGAAATTGTCGATAAGATCGCCGAGTATTTCGGCATTTGTGGCAGATACCGAGTGAAGCAGGAGTATTTCTCCGCCGTGAGCCATATCCGTGAGCTTTTTCAGTCCCTCGGCAGGATCGGGCTGAGCGTTTGTGTTCCAGTCCACGTAGGCACTGCTCCAGAAAAGGGAAATATAGCCACATTCCTTTGCAATCTCAAGTGCGTGTTCGGAATATTCACCGCACGGACAGCGAAAATACTGCATTTGATATCCGTAGTTGTTTAATACATAGTCGTGGAGAGACATTATCTCTTCTTTTGCGTTCTTATCGCAAAGAGTCGGCAGGCTTGCATGAGTCATGCCGTGATTGCCGAGGATATGCCCCTCGTCTATCATACGTTTTACAAGAGCGGATTCAGTTTTGGCATAAGAGCCTGTCAGGAAGAATATAGCCTGAACGTTTTTCTCTTTCAGGGTATCGAGTATCTTAGCGGTATAACCGTTTTCATAGCCCTGATCAAAGGTGATGATTATTCTGTTCTCGTCCTCCGACAGGGCGAAGGCATCAAGGTCGCCGAATCGGCTGTTGAACTGTACTGCTCCGAGAGGACGGTTCTTTTCATCGACAGCCGTTCCCTGACCGTAGCCTGTTTTGGTGTTATCGGCAGCCACAACGGCTGTACACGGCATAACGGCAGCGGTAAGCAGTGCAGCAGGAATATTTATCTTCATTTTTTGTACCTCTGATTTAGTTGCGGATAATTCCGCAATACTATTATATATCTCGTTTTCAGAAAAAAACGTGGATTTTTTTGCATTTTTTCAGTTTTTTCGCATATTTTTTACAGAGGTGATATTATGGAAAATGAAGAAACGACCGAGCAGGATACCACAGAGGAACTGCTGGATACATATGAAAGGAAACGCAAGAACAAAGCCGATGACGTTATAGCTACGCAGGCTGTATTATGCATAATTCTGGCAGTAATGTTCTGCTGCGGCAGGTATTTTTATCCCGATATTACAGAGGCTGTATTCACCAAACTGAAAGGACTTGCGTCAGACAGCAGCTTCGTCATAGTCAATCCCATTGATCTGCTGAGGGAATTACTTGATAAGCATTAGGATATGGGGAGCAGCTGTGCGCATACATTTTTCGTTCCTTGTGTTCAATGCCCTGATATTCCTTATGCGCAGCAGCCATAGCATATTCAGCTTTTACGCTGTATGCCTGCTGCACGAAGCAGGTCATCTCATTGTCCTGAGACTTACAGGCGACAGAATCAGTGCAGTCGATATAAGCGGTGCAGGGATAGTCATAGGGACGCAGAAAGGCGGCAGAGTCACAGACAAAAGCAGACTTTACGTACTGCTTGCAGGACCTGCCGCCAATATTTTCTTATATGTGCTGCTGAGTATATGCGGATATCACGGTGAGCTTTTACAGCTTACCCTAATGGCTGCCGTGTACAATATGCTGCCTTACAGCAGTCTTGATGGCGGAGCAATAATATCACTGCTTTCAGTGGGAACTGTCAGTGAAAGAGCCGTCATGCATATCCTCAATGCAGTTAAACTGCTGATGATAGCTCTTTCAGCAGCCGCAGTCTATTATTGCGGACGGGAAGCATTTCCGTTCCTTGCCGCGTCTTTAGCCTTATTTATAGGCGATATCATAAGCCTGCGTTAGCAGCGATACGATAGATAGATGCAATATCCTGAGCAGAAAGGTGAACGAAACCGCCTGTTTTGCCGTCGCCTATGCCGAACTTTCTTACAAGCTTAGGTATATCCTCCTCTTTTGCACCTAGCTGCTCGAAGTTTATAGGCATACCGATACTGTGCAGGAAGCTTCTGAAGCAGGCGATACCCTCGAGAGCAGTCTCGTCAGGAAATTCAAAGTTCATCTGACAGCCCCATACGCGGACAGCCATCTGAGCAAATCTCATAACATCGTGCTTGTATACGAATTCCATCCATGCAGGCATGATAACAGCAAGACCTGCACCGTGAGCGCAGTCATAGAGAGCCGAGAGCTCATGCTCGATAGCGTGGCTGTTCCAGTCCTGACTTCTTCCCACACCGACGATATCGTTATGAGCAACAGTACCTGCCCACATTATATTTGCACGGGCATCATAGTTGTCGGGCTGAGCGATAGCACGGGGAGTTTCCTTTATCATAGTGAGGAGAACAGCTTCGCAGAGGCGGTCTGTTATCTCGACTTCACGGGTATTTGTGAAGTAGCGCTCGAAAACGTGAGCCATAATATCCGTAGCACCGCAGGCTGTCTGATAAGCAGGGAGCGAGCAGGTAAGCTCGGGGTTGAGGATAGAGAAGCGCGGACGTAGCAGGTCAGAGCCTACATCGCGTTTGAGACAGCCCTCTTCCTTCGTTACTACGGAAGCCCCCGAGCCCTCGCTGCCTGCCGCAGCGATAGTGAGGACTGTACCTACAGGGAGAGCTTTCTCCACTCTCTTGCCTGTGCCGTAGAAGTCCCAGAAATCGCCCTCATAAGGTACGCCCAGAGCGATAGCCTTAGATGAGTCTATACTTGAACCGCCGCCTACTGAAAGAATAAAGTCAACGCCTTCCTTGCGGCATAATTCGATGCCCTCATAGATAAGGGTGTCGCGTGGATTCGGCTTGACTCCGCCAAGCTCAGTATAAGCTATGCCGCTTGCTTCCAGTGAAGCCTTTACTCTGTCAATAAGTCCAGATCTAACAGCCGAGCCGGAGCCGTAGTGTATAAGGACTTTAGTTCCGCCGTATTTTTTTACCATTTCGCCTGTTTTTACTTCTGAATCCCTGCCGAATATGAATTCAGTAGGACTGTAAAACTGAAAATTTTCCATAATGAAATTCCTCCCTTTTAATAAGTATA
>CAMYYQ010000323.1 GCA_947303535.1 uncultured Ruminococcus sp. | reverse complement strand
ACGCGGCAGCTGCACCGAAACCGATCTGATCTATCAGATTGTCACTTTTTGTCAAAGCGATACCGAAGGATATTCCGCAAGCCAGTGTGCCGATCAATGCAATGATAAAAATAATTCTGTTTGATTTTTTCATAGATCATTACTCCGTTCATTAATAAAATTAAAACATTGGTGGATAGTTAAGACATTTGTTGTTCGTATCATGACTGACGGATAAATTATATCATATTTTTATTATTTGTGCAAGTATGATTACGTATCATAAATGGGCATATATATGGGCGCACAAGAAGTGCGCCCGAACCGTTAGCTATGTGTGGACGGCGATCGGCTGTCCGATTTTTTTGATATTGATAAGAAATATCATAATTAAGAGGGTTGCCTGTTTTGGGTTTTATTTTTCACTTCTGTTTTGCTGAAAAAATTGTAGCAAGAAAGAATACCACAGCTACGCCCAGTACAATCTGTGCAGCCAGGAAATTCATTGTTACGAGTGTTATAACAAGTGCAATAAAGCTGAGTATCGTTCCGACCAGACTTACAAGGTGGAATTTAGATGTTTTTTTCAGAGTGTTTTTTAAAGTGTTTTTCATAGTGTTTTTTCTCCTTATTTTGTTTATTTTAATTTTTATATGGTTAAGCTAACGGTTAAAGTACTTTAGTTATAGATCCTTACTTATGTGTTATGAAATAAAAAGAGCCGTAAGTGAAAACTGTACGGCTCAATTATAACATATTCCTACTAAAAAATCAACATTTGTGAGAAAAATTTTGTGTATCTTCTAAAATGAGGGGATAGTGCATGGGCTGCACTGTGCATTATATACGTGCTACGCCTGTATCTCTTGCAGCCTGAGCAACAGCCTTGGCTACAGCCTGTGCAACTGTCTTGTCAAGTGCGCTTGGGATAATGTAATCTGCGCTGAGCTTATCGTCTGTAACGAATGAAGCGATAGCCTTAGCAGCAGCGATCTTCATAGCGTCGTTGATATCGCTTGCACGAACATCGAGAGCGCCGCGGAAGATACCTGGGAATGCGAGTACATTGTTTATCTGGTTCGGGAAGTCGCTTCTGCCTGTACCAACAACAGCTGCGCCTGCTTCCTTAGCGAGGTCGGGCATGATCTCAGGAGTCGGGTTAGCCATAGGGAAGAGGATAGGCTTGTCAGCCATAGACTTAACCATTTCAGGAGTTACGCAGCCCGGAGCTGAAACGCCGATAAATACATCTGCGCCCTTGATAACTTCTTCAAGGCTGCCCTTTCTCATCTGCTGGTTTGTGATCTCAGCCATTTCGTCCTTCATCGGGTTCATGCCCTCAGGTCTGCCCTTGTAGATAGCACCGTTTCTGTCGCAGAGAACAACGTCCTTGAGTCCCATAGAGATGAGGAGCTTGATGATAGCGATACCTGCTGCACCTGCACCGCTTGTAACAACTCTGATCTCGTCAAGCTTTTTGCCGACTACCTTGAGAGCGTTGAGCATTGCAGCGAGAGTAACAACGGCTGTACCGTGCTGGTCATCGTGGAATATCGGGATATCACAGCATTCCTTGAGTTTCTTTTCGATCTCGAAGCAGCGTGGAGCAGAGATGTCCTCAAGGTTTACGCCGCCAAATGAGCCTGCAAGGAGACGAACTGTATTAACGATATCGTCAACTTCCTTTGAACGAACACACAGCGGAACTGCGTCAACGTCACCGAAAGCCTTGAAGAGTGCGCACTTGCCTTCCATAACAGGCATACCGGCCTCAGGACCGATGTCGCCGAGACCGAGAACTGCTGTACCGTCTGTAACTACAGCAACGAGGTTTGAACGGCGTGTGAGCTCATAGCTCTTGTCAACGTCCTTCTGTATCTCGAGGCATGGCTGAGCAACGCCGGGAGTATAAGCGAGTGAGAGGTCGTCTCTTGTTACGAGGGGAGCACGGCAGATAACTTCGATCTTGCCCTGCCATTCCTTGTGCTTTTTAAGTGATTCTTCTGCGTAATTCATAGTTTATATGTCCTTTCAGTTTTTATTTCAAAAAAGCGGAGAACAAAGAGTTCTCCGCGAAAATGCTTATTTGCGGTTTCTCAGAACTGGATCTGGTCAAGAACGCTTCTCAGAGCCTTTGCGCTTGACTGGAGCTTCTCTATCTCCTTTTCGCTGAGCTTTGGTGAGACTTCTCTCTCGATACCGTTGCTTCCGATAACACACGGGAGACTGAGACATACGTCGTTGATGCCGTATCTGTCGTTTATCATAGTAGAAACCGTTAAGATGTTCTTTGAGTCACGGAGAACTGTGTCACAGATCTTGTTAACGCTCATTGCGATAGCATAGAATGTAGCACCCTTTCTCTTTATGACTTCTGCGCCTGCCTTGCGGACTTCGTCAATGATCTCGTCCTCGTCAAGGTCTGCGTGATCCTGGTCTGCGCAGTATTCATCAACAGGAACGCCTGCGATGTTCATTATAGACCACGGAATGAATGATGAATCGCCGTGCTCGCCGAATACGTAAGCGTGAATACTGTTAGGGCTGAGACCTACGTGGTCAGCGATGATGGAACGAAGTCTTGAAGTGTCGAGAGCTGTACCCGAACCGATTACCTGATTAGGCTTGAGGTCTGTACACTTCAGGATAGTGTATGTAAGGATATCAACAGGATTGCTGACAACTACATAGATAGCATCGGGAGCATATTTAGCCACCTGAGGCATTACTTCCTTGATGATGTTTACGTTGGTCTGAGCGAGGTCGAGACGAGTCTGACCGGGCTTTCTTGCAAGACCAAGTGTGACAACTACGATATCGGAATCTTTAGCGTCCTCGTATCCGCCGTCGAATACTTCGACGTTCTCACCGAATGAAACACCCTGACGGATATCCATAGCCTCGCCCTTTGCCTTAGCCTTGTTGATATCAACAAGAACGATATCGGAGCAGGTTCCTGCTACTGCGAATGTATAAGCAACAGATGCGCCGACATTGCCTGCGCCAAGTATAGTTATCTTTGTACCGTTTTT
>CAMYYQ010000322.1 GCA_947303535.1 uncultured Ruminococcus sp. | reverse complement strand
TAAGATCATCCGATGGTTTCCGCAGAACAAAGCGGGAGGGGTTCACTTATATTTGATTTACAAGGTAATGCTATACCTTCATTGTTCAATATTTTTCCATGCGCAGTCATTGTGGCTGCGCACTTTTTTTATTTATTAAAGATATTAAAATAGTAAAAAAACGGGGTTCTGTACAATCGTATTCTCATTATATCCGATAATGTCATAACGGGGAAAATCCATTGACACTGAGGTTTTGAAATGATAAAATGAACTCGAAAAGTAAACGTGAAAAAGATTTTTCAATAGGGCATTTATAAAAAACATTTGATCAAGAAAAAACAGATAGGTGCGGCAGCTGCAAGGAAAGCCCTCGCAGGCGTGTTTTTGCACTACAAGAGGGGGGTGACGCAGCAGATGCCGTGCATAGCTGTTTTTTCTCAAAAGGGGTTTTTAGAGATGCCAAATGTATAAACAGAAAGGAAAGAAAACAAATGAAAGCAATGAAAAAGACTTTGGCGGGTCTTTGTGCTGTTTGCATAAGTACAGCAAGCCTTTCCGCATTAGGCACATCGGAATATGGCAAAGTAGCTGAGGCAGCAGCATCAAAGGACATCTCCTCGACAATGGAGTGGGACACACTTAAAATGGGCGGTGCAGGTTTCGTTTCGGGCATCGTTGCAGGAAAGAAGGAAATGTATCTCCGTACGGACGTAGGCGGTGCGTACAGATACGACTATGACAAGAAGAGATGGGTACAGCTTTTCGGCTTCATCAATGAAGATGACAGAGGACTTCTCAGCTGTAAGGGTATCGCTATCGACCCGACAGACGATCTGACAGCTTATTTCCTCTGCGGCTGTGCATACTTCTCGAACGCAAAGACAGTAATTTATAAGACTACAGACGGCGGCAAGACCTTTACAGGCGTTGATGTCACAGAGCATATACAGGTACACGGAAACGGCGACGGACGTGAGTGTATCGAGCCTATCGCAGTTGACCCCGATAACCCCGATACTATCTATGCAGGCGGCGATGTTACCGCAGGCAAATCAGCACTTATCAAGTCAACAGACGGCGGCAAGTCATGGAAGCCTGTAGAGGGCTATGACGCTCTCGGACTTTTCAAAGGGGAGATCAAATACCCCTCATGGACAGACCACATGGTAAGAGGTACAGAGCCAAGCAAGCTCTACAACGAGCAGAACGGTATCGGCTGCGTATATGTCGAGGGCGGCAAGGTATACGTAGGAACTTCCGTAACAGGAGAGGCAAATGTCCATGTAGCAAGCGTAAAGGACGACAAGTTTGAGCCTATCAAGGCACTCCCCAACACAAACTATCCGCTTTCAATAACAAGTGACCATAACGGAAATCTTTTCTTCACATACATTGCAGGACTTGCTTTTGGCGGAGCATCAGGCGGCGCATACAAGTACAACATCGCTTCGGGCAAGGCTGAAAAGCTTACAGTTTCCGATAATTCTATCGGTATGATAGATGTTGACAAGAAAGACCCAAACAAGATGTTCGCTCGTACCTGCGGCGTGTTCTCAGACCAGTGGTTCGGCGACACATGGATACAGGACGACCCAAGTACTCCAGAAAACGAGGGTACTATCGCATGGGGCGACCACTTCTTCCGCTCAAGCGACGGCGGTAAGACATGGGAGGATATAACTCCCGGTGCAGGCGAAACAGATTACTCCACAGGCGTAGGTGTCAAGAAGTTCGTTTCACTTCCTATGGATCTTAACGGCTATGACTGGATATACGGCAAGGCTTGTCACTGGGGCAGCAGTATCGTTATCGACCCAAGAGACCCTGAGGGAGACAGACTCCTCCTCACATCAGGCAACGGCGTTTTTGCCTGCGACAATGCATGGGACGAAAAGGGCATACAGTTCTACTTCCAGCCTGATGGCGTTGAGGAGTGCGTAAGCCTTGATTTCTACAGCACAGCTGACGGTCTCGACCTCTCGGCTATCGGTGACTATGACGGATTCGTACATACATCTGTAAACGGTATACCTGAGCAGTACAAGCCGAATATGGGTTCGACATCTGCTATTACAGTATGTCCTCAGAATACAGACGTATGGGCAAGAACCGCAAACGGTGATACTAATAATACAGGCAGTGCCTACTATTCTTTAGACCGCGGCAAGACATGGAAGGCATTCAAGCCTGCCTGCACAGGCGGTAAGCTCTCTATCACAGAGCTTTCAAAGGGCAAGTACAGAGTTATAAACACAAGTTCAAAGGGCGCAGCTTCCTACTCAGACGACTGGGGCGCAACATGGAAGACCTGTGACGGAATAAAGGCAACAAAGGGCGTTTACACACTGGTTGATCCTGAGAACGCAAAGATAGTTTACGCTGTAGGCGCTCAGTACAATGAATACTGGGCATCTGATATATCAAAGAAAGAGCCTACTTACGACGAGTCACATTACTCATACTTCGTAAGTGAGGACTACGGTGCAACATTCACAGAGACACGTATCTGCCCGTATAACTGGCAGCTCACATGGAAGTTCGAGGAAACAGGCGATCCTGCATACCTCGGAAATGGCACTATAGCTTTTGCAGGTGCAGAAGAGGGCGTTTATCTCATCTCCGACAAGGGCAAGACCATGAAGAAGCTGGACAACGTAGCATATGCAAAGTGTATCGGCTACGGCGCACCTGAGAAGAAGGGTGATGTGAATACACTCTTCATCTACGGCAAGCCCGATAAGGAAGACAAGGAAGGCATCTACCGTTCAACAGACTCAGGAAAGACATGGGTATGTATCAATACAGACCACCTCTACGGCGGTACAGGTAACGGTAACTACCTCGTAGGCGATATGGACGAGTTTGGCAAGGTTTATATGTCAACAGTAGGCTGTGGTATAGTTTACGGACAGATAAAGGGCAGTGCTCCTTCAACTCCGTCAACAACTACTACAACTACAAAAAAGACAACTACCACAACAAAGGTAACCACAACTACTACCAAGGCTGCAACTACGACTGTATCCACCAC
>CAMYYQ010000321.1 GCA_947303535.1 uncultured Ruminococcus sp. | reverse complement strand
CTTTAAAAGCACCAGATGTAAGATCCTGCTTGCTTTTCTCGCTTTCCTTATTGGTATAATGATCTATGCCGTCACAAGAGGCGGCTATTCCATTTCGGGAGCTTCCTTTATAAATACGATCACCAAGCCTTTCCGTGCAGCTTCCAACAGGATAAGCATGAAAATGGAGAATACTGTCGATAAGCTCTCTAATGCCGACAAGTACTATGAGGAAAACGAACGCCTTAAAAAGCAGATAGGCGAGCTCAATGCTCAGCTTACCGAGTATGACGCTATAAAGGCAGAAGTCGAAGAGCTCCGCAAATTCGTTACCATAAAGGAAAAGAACGAGGATTATCAGCTTTCACAGCCTTGTGGAGTTCTTGGATATGTTACCAATGACCCTTTCAAGTCGTTCACTATCGACAAGGGCTCTGAGGACGGTATCCTTGTGAACTGCCCTGTTGTTACCGCAGAGGGACTCGTTGGAATAACAGTCGAAGTCTCAAAGCACGTTTCTACTGTCAGAACTATCCTTTCTCCCGATCTTTCGGTTGCAGCTGTTGCTTCATCGTCAAATGCCGATCAGGGCATAATTGAGGGCAATATACTCTCATCTGAAAGCGGTCAGACCAAGCTTATACACGTTCCGAAAAAGAATAAGCTGAAGCGCGGCGACCTTATGATAACCACAGGTACAAGCGGTCTTTTCCCTAAGGATTACCCTATCGGTACTATCCTTGATATCGGTCTCGACTCCAACGGACTCTCCGTATGTGCTGATATACAGCCATGTGTGGACGTTACAAGACTTACCTCTGTCATCGTTATAACCGATTTCAGCGGTAAATTCCACGAGGACGAAGACGAGGAAAAGGACAGTAAGTCTGAGGAAAAGGCTGATAAGGACGAGGAAAAAGCCCATGAGGATTAAAACTACTCGTCAGCAGCATATCCTGCGCATAAAAACTACTGTTCGCTGGGTGCTGTATTACCTGCTTATCTTCCTGAGCTTTATCATAATGACCTCGGGAACGCTCTATAAGCCGATCCTCCTTGTCCCCCTTGCCATAGGTATCGCTATAAACAACAATATCTACGGTTCGGCTGTTACGGGAGCATTCTGCGGTTTCCTCATTGATATATGCTGCGGCAAGCTTTTCGGATATAATGCCGTTATACTTGCATTCTTCTGCATAATCACCAACCTTGTCTTTGAGCTTTACCTGAAAAACCGCTTCATCAATTACCTGTTGATAACGGCTGTAGTATCTTACATACAGTGCTGGCTGGATTATAAATTCTACTATCAGATATGGGATTACGAAAACGTAGGACGCATATTCGTAAGAGTTTCCATGAGAGTCTGGGCATACACTGTAATCTCGGCTTTCTTCATGTATCTCCTGGTAAAGCTTGTCAACAAGCTGCTTATGCCGAAGGAGCACCTTACCATCGAAGAAGCAATAAATACTAATATACAGACAGAAAACAAAAGATGATATTTCAGACCGCACCTGACCGTGCGGTCATAAAAATTTAGAGGAGGCAGTTAATTGAAAGGATTTGCAGAAAACCTAAAATCCATGATAATTATCCTGCTGGTAGTCATGCTCGCTCTGCTGAGTTCCCTGAGACTTATGAAAATACAGGTCGTGGGAGATAAGAATATCGCTGCTCCCAACCAGTATGAGCCCGGTACTCTTACCTATACCAAAGGCGTAAAGGCTACCCGCGGAGAGATAATCGACTACGACGGCAATGTCATCGTAACAAACGATTCAAGAACAGACCTTGTCCTCAGAATGGCTTTCTTCCCTACCGACCTGCAAGAGGGCAACAAAACACTTCTCGGCATCTACCGCGCACTTGAAGAAAGAGGCTATAAATTCAAGGAGAGTATCCCTGTAACATTCACAAAGCCCTACACCTTCAAATCAGATGATACCGCAGAGCTTATCTCAGACCTTAACCTCAACGTTTATGCTACTGCCGAAAACTGTATCGACAAGCTCATATCCGATTACGAGATAGACGATAAGTATACCGACGAGGAAAAACGTATCATTGCAGGTATGCGCTATCAGATGATAGATAAGGACTTTTCATACAGCAACGACCTTCTCCTTGCTGAGGGCGTTGATGAGAAAACTATAGTTGACCTGAAAGAGCTCGGCAACTTCTACCGCGGTATCGAAGCCATAGACGCTTCCGAGCGAAAGATAGTCCGCGGAGATATCCTCCCCCACGAGATAGGCACTGTAGGTCCTATCTACGCAGAGGAATACGACGAGCTCAAAAACAAGGGCTACAGCTACAACGATGTACTGGGTAAGAGCGGTATCGAAGCCGCTATGGAGACCGAACTCAGAGGTCTTAACGGTCAGGAACAGATAGCCGTCAAGGACGGTGTGGTAAGAGATGTAAAGACTATATCAGATGCCACATCAGGCGAAACTGTCAAGCTTACCGTAAACGGCGCTTATCAGCTCAAACTCCAGAATATACTTGATAACTTCCTTACCAACACTTTCCCGTCTATAAATCCCAAGCCTTCAATACTCAAAGGCAACTGCGGTGCTATATGCGTTCTTGACGCAAAAACTGGTGCTGTAAGAGGAATGGCTACAGCTCCCACCTACAACCTCAAGGATTACACAGAAAACTATGACTACTTCCTGAAAGCTAAGGATACTCCCCTTGTAAACCGCTGCACCTACGGTCTTTACCGTCCGGGTTCAACTTTCAAGACCATTACTGCTACAGCAGGTCTGAATGAAGGAGTCATCACAGGCGGCACTCCCCTTGTATGTCATCAGGGATATGAGTTCTACGGAACATATTACTCCTGTACAGGCTATCACGGCAATATAACTGTCCGTCCTGCTATCGAGGTATCCTGTAACAGCTTCTTCTATGAAGTATCAAGAATGTTGGGTATCGACAATATCACAAAGTACGCTAAGCTCTACGGACTTGGCTCGCATACAGGCATTGAAACAGGCGATGCAGAGGGATATCTCTGTAACCCCGAGACCTTT
>CAMYYQ010000320.1 GCA_947303535.1 uncultured Ruminococcus sp. | reverse complement strand
TGTACAATCACCGTGAAGTCGGTCTACGGCGGCTACGGTGAGGACGGCAACGACCTTGGTTCGGGGGAGTTCACCGAGAGCTTCACCATTCATGAGGGCGATGAGTTCTATGAGGATTACGGCGGACACTGGCTCTTTGAAAGGCCGAAAAAGAGCGACTGCGAGATGATCGCGGAGATCAAGAAGATCGGGCAGGACAAGGTGGTCTGGAGCGTGGACGGTCAGGAGAAAAATGCGGTATACAGTGCTGTAAACAAAGTGTCGTCAAAATATACGGTTGCCGACGGCATAAACTACAATTACGAGGTGACCTTCACCGATTATCTTCCGTAATGACTGCGCAGGAGACTTTTTATGAGTTCTGACGTGACAAAAAAATACAAGATATTCAACCGCGATATGATGAAATGTCTTGCCATATTCATCATGTTCTGGGGACATCTCATCGGCTGGGTGCTGCTGGACAGGAACGACGGCGATCTTTCCGTATACTATGAGCTTCCGCTGTGGGAGCTGGCGCTGATCTTTACGTCCATATTCTGCCCGCCTGTGATGTTCTTCTTTATCGCGGACGGCTATAAATATACCCGTGACAGAAAAAAGTATGCCTTGAGACTGCTGATATTCGCGGCTATAGCACAGCCCTTCGACTGGCTGTGCCTGCATAGGGTACAGGGCTGGTGGCATACAAATGTTATTTTCACGCTGTTCTTCGGACTGCTGGCGCTTATGGCATGGGAGAGCAGATACAAGCTTTGGCAGAGGATAGGTCTTGTGGTGCTGATATGCGGTGCTACTTTGCTGATCATGTCGGACTGGATGATATTCGGCGTGGTCTTTATCCTGTTCCTGCATATCTTTCGCGAAAAGCCCAAAGCACGGTGTATTGCATACATGAGTCTTGCGTTACTGCACTGCGGGATAAATCTTTTCAGTCTCGGGAGCACGCCTGTTGTGCCGCTGCTGGTGCAGATAGGTACGATGTTTCTCATGTTCGTGGCGGCATATCTCTGCATGACCGTTTTCTACAACGGCAGAAAGGGAAAGCACCCCACATTTGCAAAATGGTTCTTCTACTGCTTCTATCCGCTGCATTATCTGGTCATATGGATCGTTCAGAGGATAGTCAACGGATAAGTTAATATGACAGCTTACAGGAGCCGTTAAAAGCGGCTCCTGTTTTTATGAAATAAAAATGGTATTTTTTTTAATGATTTCTTGACTTTTTCTTCCTGACGTGATATACTATTATTGTATTTGTTGCTGTAAAAGCAGTTTTTTTGTTGGCTTTTAACAGCTTTTGCGAGGAGAGAAAAACTTGAAACTGAAAAAACTATCCTCTTTTTTTATCACTATGGCTATTATGGGCGGTATGTCGGGACTTCCTGCCTATGGTGCGGAAAAAACTCAGGACGATGTAAAGCTGACTGTCTCCGCGGATAAGGACAGCTACGGCGCCGATGAAAAAATAGTCGTGGATATCAGTCTTGAAAACAACAGCGACAGCGATATCACAGATGTCACCCTTGAAAGCCTTGTGCCCGAAAGCTATCGGCTTGCGGACGACAGCAGCTCCGTAAAAAGAGCTACATATATCATGGCAGGGGACAGCATAAGCTTTCAGTCGGTGTTTCTGCCGGATAAGTCGGAAAAGACCTCGGCAGCTGCAACAGCGGAGGTGACTGCGGTCACGGAGAAAACGGCTCCTGCCGAAGCAGCGGCGGCTGCGGTAACTACCGCAGAAAGCGGCAGTGATGATGACAGCGGCAGGAAAAGCGGCAATTCCGCGGCGCCTTTCATAATTGCGGGGGTACTGTTGGCTGGAGCTGCGGGCGCGTTTATCGTTCTGAGGAAAAAGAAGGGCGGAAAGGCCCTTATGATACTGCTTTGCATCTCGGCAGCAGGCTCCTTTGCCAATGCAGGAAATGCAATGGCGGAGGAGCCTGACAGTCACAGCTTTTCCGTCAGCCGTAAAGTGACTGTTGACGGCAGTGAACTGGAGCTCACCGCAAATGTGAGGTTCACTATGGATATATCCGATATGCAGACGGCGGTTGAGGAGTACTATCAGGAGAATTCCGAGGAGATAGTCGCCGTGGAAAAGGCCGAGGAGACCGAAATGGTCTTTACTGAGAAGGAGGCTCTGGCCTTCCTGAACGAAAGGGGCTTTACGGAGTATCCGCTGGTCTATGACTATAATATGGACGGTACCTACGTTGACGAGGTGGAGGCTTCTGCCGACTCCGACGAGAAGCACCCCATGTATCAGACCTACTATGCGGCCGCTGACGGCTCCATATGGATGATCTATATAGTCGGCAGGACCATTGTAGCAAATCCAGCTTCATATAACCTTGAGTCCGATCTGGACGCTCAGGTCATGATATCGGAGACAGAGACCCTTACAAGCTATACCGAAATGGGCAATAAGTTCTACGAAACTGTACCGAAAGAATCCGCGGTCATACTAAAGATCGTGGATAAAATAACAAGCCAACGGATTGACGAATTAACATATGAGGAGGTAATCAATGAAAAACAAACTGATTAAAAGGCTGGCGTCAGCTGCGGTATTATCCGCTTTGCTGGTTTCTGTAATGCCTGCTGCTGCATCTGCCGAAGCAATCGACCCATTGATCGTGGTATCCCTCGGTGATTCATATTCATCGGGTGAGGGTATTCCCGCATTCTACGGTCAGGACAAGGCATGGGAGGACAAGATCTACGACGAGGACTGGCTGGCTCACAGATCAACAAAGAGCTGGCCCGGACTGCTGGAGTTCTCTGAGATCGACGGAAAGCTGAAGGACTACAACGTTAAGCAGACCAATTCGTCGGATTGCAAATGGTACTTCGGTGCCGTTTCGGGCGCCGAGACAAAGCACTTCAGAAAGGAGCGCCAGAGAAAGGACACCTACAAGAGAATGTCCCTTTTCAGGACGCTGAAGACCACTTATTATATGCCCAAGCAGCTTGACGTAATGAACAAGGTCAAGGGCGATGTTGACTACGTTACCCTCACTGT
>CAMYYQ010000319.1 GCA_947303535.1 uncultured Ruminococcus sp. | reverse complement strand
CACAGAGCAGTACCTGACAGAGCTGTTCTCACAGCCGGCAGGGACAATTCTCCTTCCATTCAATACATGATATTCAGACAGGCTCACCGAGGTGAGCCTGTTTCTTTGATACTATATGTTAGCGGTTGACGCTTACCATTATCAGACGGAGCTTTCTGACCTGCTTTTGAAAAATGTATGCTCTGAATAAATGACGGTTATCTTTTATATTACCTCAGCTCTCCGTGCTTTTCATAGTCGGAGACCTGTACTGTTTTGTTTTCATCGCTGACAAATACCACTCGCGGACGATGTACCTTTACCTCCTCAGGAGTCATTGACGCATAAGCCATTATGATGACGCGGTCGCCTTTTTGTCCCGAACGTGCAGCAGCTCCGTTAAGGCAGATGACTCCGCTTCCGCGTTCTCCTGCTATAACATAGGTCTCGATACGGCTTCCGCTGTTCACGTTGACAATGTGGACTTTTTCATATTCAAAAAGTCCTGCAGCGTCCATAAGTTCCTCATCGATGGTGACGCTGCCCACATAGTTGAGCTCAGCCTGCGTGATAACAGCGCGGTGTATCTTGCTTTTTAACATGGATACCTGCATCATGCTCCTCCTTATACGTCTTCGGTGAAGAAGTTGTCGATAAGGCGGGTCTTGCCGATATATACAGCCATTGCACAGAGTGCAGGGCGGTCAAGAGATGTTATCTGCTGCATTGTAGCGCAGTCAACTATCTTGACATAATCGATTCTGGCAAGAGGTTCAGCTTCTATGAGCTTTTTCATTTCTCCGATGACAGCAGAGCAGTCGCTCTCACCATTTCTGACCATATCCATTCCGAGAAATACAGCCTTGGAGAGTACAAGGGCAGCCTTCCTTTCGGCTTCGTTAAGGTAAGTGTTTCTTGAACTCTTTGCAAGTCCGTCAGCCTCGCGGACGATAGGACAGCCGATTATCTCAATGTCCATGTTGAGGTCATCCGCCATGTGGCGGATAACGGCAAGCTGCTGAGCGTCCTTTTTGCCGAAGTATGCGCGGTCAGGCTTTACGATATTGAAAAGCTTCGATACTACGGTACATACACCTCTGAAGTGCACGGGACGACTGAGACCGCAGAGCTCCTGAGTGAGAACAGTCATGTCCACAAAGGACGAAAATCCCTCATGATACATCTCAGAAGGCTCGGGATTGAAGATAAGGTCGCCGCCGTGTTCTTCCACCAGCTTTGCGTCGCGGTCAATATCACGGGGATAGCTTTCAAGGTCCTCTGCAGGGCCGAACTGCATCGGATTTACGAAATCCGACACAACAGTCCTGTCGTTATCGCGGTGAGAGGCGTCTATAAGGCTTGCGTGTCCCTCATGGAGATATCCCATTGTGGGAACGAGTCCCACTGTAAGCCCCTGAGCTCTCCATTCCTTTACCTGTGCACGGACTTCATCTACAGTTTTTACAACTCTCATTTCACTTTTCCTCCCTCATAAGCTGTTCGATAACATCATCTTCGATAGCGTAGGTATGCTCCTCGGCAGGGAACGAGCCCTCTTTGGTCTCACTGATATAATCAGCGATACCCTGACGCATTACCGAGCCCACATCAGCGAACCGCTTTACGAATTTAGCGGTGTGACCTGTGGTAAGTCCCAGCATATCCTGATATACCAGTACCTGTCCGTCGCAGCCGTTTCCTGCGCCGATACCGATAGTCGGGATAAAGAGCTTCTTTGTGATGATATCCGCAAGCTTTGCGGGAATACCCTCCAAAACTACTGCACAGGCGCCTGCCTCCTGTATCTTCAGCGCGTCGCCGATGAGCTTCCTTGCCTTGTCAAGGCTCTTGCCCTGCACCTTGAAGCCGCCGAAGGCGTTGACAGACTGGGGAGTAAGTCCCAGATGTGCAACAACAGGAATGGACGCATTCACAATTGCTCTTATCTGCTGGCAGACCTCGGCTCCGCCCTCAAGCTTTACAGCATTGGCGCCGCCCTCTTTGACAAGTCTGCCTGCATTGATAACAGCCTCCTGTACGCTGACCTGATAGGACATGAACGGCATATCGGCTACGATGAAAGCATTTTCCGCACCTCTTGAAACTGCGGCGGTATGATGTATCATATCCTCCATAGTCACGGGGAGCGTGTTTTCATAGCCCAGCATTACCATGCCCAGAGAATCGCCGATAAGTATGGCATTCACGCCGCACTGGTCGATGATCTTCGCTGTTGTGTAGTCGTAAGCAGTAAGCATCGTGATCTTGTCGCCTGATTGCTTCTGCTTCAGAAGGGTTGAAACAGTGTTCTTCATATTCAATTTTCTCCTTAAAAGATGTTACCTTTCCATTATCCTGGATAAGATACAATAGGTAGTATAGCATATGAATATGAACATAATATGAACACAAAGGTTTTTCTTTGGTGACAATTAACTAAGGAGCTTATCCATTTCTGTATAATCTGCCTGTGGATGACGTTCCTTAGCCATTTCTGTCAGCTTCTTCGAGACCGATCTGTAGATATCGGAGTCGTTCTTGCCGCTTATGCAGGCAATATGCTTTTTCACCGTGGATACGTCGTTCCGCTCCACAGGCCCCGTCAGTGCAGCAGTTGGTCCCACGGCGAAGATGCGCTTCATATTGCTCATTGCAAGAGGTTCAAGGGCGGAAAGAGCTTCGTCCGCGGTAAAGCCACACTGTTCAAGGAGCTCCGCGCTTTCCGCCATAAGTCCGCAGACGAGGTTGCTCGCAACAGAACAAGCCGCGTGATAGCGGCTCTTGATATCGCTTGTGATAATGCGTGCGGGATTGCCCATGCCCGAGAGTACAGCGCTCCATTCCGCGGCGCAGTCGCCCTCTATGCAGAAAAAAGCATTTGAAAGCTCCCTGTACGACTCCGTTTTGCTGCTTACGGGAAAAAGCGGGTGTATTGAAGTGGCTTTTGCACCGTATTCCGCTATATCAGGGAATGTCTCTGCGGCTGACATCGCTCCGCTGCAATGGCATATCTGTCTGCTGCAAAGAAGCTCCTTTGGCAGGGCGTTA
>CAMYYQ010000318.1 GCA_947303535.1 uncultured Ruminococcus sp. | reverse complement strand
TATGTTCGACAGCATCGGCCCCTCGCAGATAAGTGCGGTAGGGACGTATATACTCAATCCCGATACCGAATACGAAATAACGGTATATACCGATATCAGTGATGATTCCGATCCCATATCGGGAACACCGTCATCTGTTACCAAAGGAAAGGCGAAGCTTACAGGCTTTCAGCAGCTTGAGCTTGATAAGCCTGTAGTAGTTGACAGCAACGAAAAGTTTTCCGTAGTTGTAAAGCTTTACTGCGAAGAAACGCCTTTTGTACTTGCTTTCGAGAGCAGCTTATATGCTGAGAATGTTGAAAAAGGAGAGGTAACTGATATAAGCAGTTTTGCCACAGATAAACAGATCGCAGAAAATACGGGGGCAGGTGAGAGCTTCATAAGTTCTGACGGAAAAACATGGGATGATATATACAACAACGTAGATGAATACAGTGATGAAGAAAAAGCCATGCTGCTTGAATCATTCGTTGACCAGTTTTACGACGGACTTGATGAAGAAGACACCGTGCGCCTTGAAGATGCAAAGAAAAAGGAGATATTTTTCAGAAATATCTTTGCGGAATGTGATATCAGGAGCAGAATGGGCAACGCCAGTCTGAAAGTGTATGGTGATCCTATAGGCAAGGTAAGATTTTCCCATGCTGAGGGATATGTTCACGAAGATGAAAAGGTAGAGCTTTCATCAGGATTTGAAGACGGAAAGATATACTGGAAAGCTGATGACGGTGAGTATAAGGAATACACCTCTCCTATAACTGTGACCGCGCCTGTTACCATATCAGCCTATACTGATCTTACCGGCAAGTACGGCGATACAGTACCCGAGGAAAGCCTGTGCGCAGTGGCAGAAAGAAGCTTTGAACCTGCAAAAGCAGTATTCAACTGGCTTGCATACAATACAACATCATCGGAGAATAAGGGCGAGCTTAGATATGCAGAACGTGTATCTGACAGTGAGTATACCATAGACTTACCGTCGGATAAGGATCATGTCTGCCTTTTCCTCGGAACAACTGATAATACGGAATACAGCGGAAAGAGTTATGGCGGTTACAGCTGGATAGAGGATATTTCCGCAAAGTACGGCAACACAGATGTAAAGCTGAAGCTATCAGGCGAAGATAAAGCTGACAATGAAGTGATAATACATATAAACAGAAGGATACTCGGCTTTAATTACCTGTCCGAGACTATCAATTTCTCGCTTGCAGATGAGATATACGCTCCTGATGGGACAGCATTGAAGGTGAATTCCTACGTAGGAAAGTATTGCGGACAGGAGCTGCGCGTTATCAAGGACGGTTCCGAGATAAAGGTAAAAGTTCCCAAAAGAAGGATAATGCCTGACTTATCAATAAATTATACAGCAGAAGTGATCGGACCGTTTACCGAGGAAATGATGAATTATCTGGAGATATGCGTCGATGCTGACAAGAAGGAAGATTACTATTCAGCAAAGGGCAGAAAAGTAAGCGGCGATGACTGGATAATGCTTGAGAACGGCTATTATTACCTGTCAGTGATACCGGGTGAGGTGATATCCGTCAAAATAGACGGCGGTGACGGTATGTTCGAGAGCGAGGCGTGTATGTGCAGAATACCTCAGGCACCTGCTGTAAGACCCGATAAAAAAATGTTTGACACAAGCGATGTATCTGTGGTACAATATATAGGTGCTGCGGAGATAGAAAAAACTCCGCTTATGTACATGAATGACATTATGTACGAGGCTATGGCAGAAGACTACGGCTACAGCACTGAAAGGTTCGCAGAGCTCATGAAGCAGAAGCTTGGCGTTGATGATGAAGACGTGAAAGGCTTTGCTGCAAATGAGTTCAGGAACGGAAACGAGCTTGATTACGGCGTAGAATATCTTGTCAGATACCCTGCTTCATACAACAGCTTTGCATCACAGGGAGAAAAGGTAGTATTCTTCCCGAAAGGCGATGTCAACGGAGATCTGAAAGTCGATTCAATAGATGCGTCAATGGTGCTGAAGCACTATTCGCTGGTATCTGTAGGTAAGGAAGGCTTGTTCGATGAAGCTAAGCAGCTCATGGCTGATGTGGATAATGACGGAACAATAACGTCAGTAGACGCTTCAAAGATCATGGTGATCTACACCAAAACAATGACCGAATAGGGTACTGCTCGTTGTTAAAGAAATACGAATATATGTTTGACTATCTTTACTAAAACCGCACAAAAGAACTGTAATATTTTTTATAGTTTAGTCAATAAGTATAAAACCGAGCCTTGTTCTTTGTGTAATAGGTGTTATTTTGCTTTTACCGTTTTGTAACTTTTGGATAGAAATGGTACTATTTGTGTTATAATTGACAAAAAATAGATGTTGAAAATGTACATGGTGTTCAAAAAAGATTAAAGAACGATACAAAATATTGACTTTGACCGCAAGATACGGTATATTTGTATATGCAAAAGCAATTGTTGCACAGTGCAGACAAAAACAGTTAAGATAAACTGTTCTGCTGATTTGAAAACACTGTGGAGCATACAGTGTACGTTCAGGCTTTATGACAAAGGTCTGCGGAGTACATTCGGGGCTGATGCTGCTTGCGGACAGTGATGCGAATGATTGCTTAGAAAAATCAAGATCAACATGGACGCAAGTCCTTGTTATAATCAATGAACAGAAGACAGGGTAAACAGAACGGTTGCAGGACGCTGCGGTGAGCACAATCATCGGGCAGAAAGATTGACCGCGATGCGTACCGCAAAATCAATTCACGAATATTATACACGGTAATGTATAATATACATATTTAAGGAGGAAAAATCTCATGAACACACTTAAGAGAACATTAGCTTTAGTAGCTACACTCGCTATGACAGCTACAGCATTTGCTAGCTGCGGCGATGACAAGAAAGACGACAATAAGGCTGAGACAACAACAGCTGCTGCTACAGAGGCAACAACTGCTGCTGACAGCGAAACAACAACTACTGACGGCGGCACAGAGATAAAGGATCACGAAATCGATCCTTCAGTTAAGACAGGCGGCGA
>CAMYYQ010000317.1 GCA_947303535.1 uncultured Ruminococcus sp. | reverse complement strand
GTGCTAACATTGCAGGCTTCCTCAAGGTTGCTGAGGCTATGAAGGCTCAGGGCTGTGTTTGATCGAAAAAACTGATATAATCAGTATTGCAGTAATTAATATACCTCCCGTTGTGTATTGCGACGGGAGGTTTTTGATTTATAAATTGCACAATTAACGGGTACATAAATTGTTAAAAACATAGAATTTTACTAAATATACAATATTTGTTGCTTCTTAACTTGAAATATGTGCAAGATGTGGTATAATATATCTGTAGTTATTTTATCAATCTAATAATATATTAACATGAGGGGAGTATTATCCGATGAAAAAAACTATCATTACAATTGAACGACAGTACGGAAGCGGAGGTAGTATCATCGGTAAGCTTGCTGCTGATAAACTTGGTATCAATTGCTATAACCGACAGATACTTGAAATGACTGCTCAAAGATGTGGTATCGCCCCTGAATACCTCGAAAATGCCGAGGAAAATGTTCCTACAAGTTTTCTTTATTCGCTTCTTTTATCCGCTAATCCTGCAAGAACTATGGAGGAGAATCTTCCGCTTTCCGATAAGGTGTTCCTTATGGAGAGCCGTATAATCAATGAAATAGCCGAAAACGAGAAGAGCTTCGTACTTGTTGGCAGATGCGGAAATTATATCCTTGAAGAAAAGGGCTGTTTCAGCGTTTATATTTACGCTGATACCGATGCACGTATAAAACGTGCTGTTGAAGAGTACGGCGTGAGCGAGAACAAGGCTGAAAACATTATGAAGAAAGCGGATAAACGCCGCGAAACTTTCTACAATGTCAATACAGGAAAAACATGGCAGGACAAGGATCAGTATGAGCTTTGCCTGAACAGTGCGGTGCTTGGCGATGAGCTTTGTGCGGACATTATCGTTAAGGCTTATCAGGAGTACAATGCGCGCTTTGAAGAAGAATAATTTTTAAAGAATACTGTAAATAGGGAAGAAAAAATGTATAGCCATTAGCCGTTAGTCATGAGCCGTTAGCCGAAGGAGTTCGCTAACGCTCACAGTATTTAAATTATTCGCCGAAGGCGACACATTGGCTAATAGCTAAGGGCTAAAGGCTGAGTTCCGTGATAAGTATGAATGAAGATTCTACTTCCCTAATTCAATCATTATTAGAATAAACAGCTCCTTTTGTGGGATAATACCCCGAAAGGAGCTGTTTTCATGTGTGTTGTTCTTATTCGTTCGGTCATGCTGTATATTCTGGTCATTTTCGCCGTAAGGCTTATGGGAAAGCGTCAGCTTGGCGAGCTTCAGCCCTCTGAGCTTGTTATCACTATCCTTGTTTCAAATATTGCTACCCTGCCTATCGAAGATGTGAATATCCCTGTAGTTGTAGGTGTGACCCCTATTCTCGCACTTGTGTGCTTTGAGGTCATAGTGTCGTGGCTCGATCTGAAATTTCCAAAGCTGAGGAGACTTATATCGGGAAGTCCTAAGATAGTTGTACGGGGCGGCTGCATTGAACGTGATATACTTCGTGAGCTGAGGTTTTCGGCTGATGATCTGCTTATGGCACTTCGCGGCAAGGATATTTTCGACCTTGATGAGGTGCAGTATGCCATAGTGGAAACTACGGGCAGCATATCCGTAATGAAAAAGCCTGCCGAGGATACTCCCACGCGGACTGACCTTAAAATAGCCGCGGACTGTTCTGACCCTCCCGTACTTATTATTTCTGACGGAAGAGTGATATGTAAAGCTATGGAGTCGCTGAAACTTGCGCGGAGTACAGTCGAGGCTGTACTGAAAAAGAATGGGCTGTCAGTTGAAGATGTATTCATTATGACAGCAGATGACTCGGGAAATTGCTTTGTTGCGGATAAGCAGGGGAGTACGCCTAAAAAGCTGAGGATAGGTGAGGATAATGACGAGAGTTAAGATAAGTACAGCAATACTTCTTCTCCTTGTGGGGATAAGTGTTTTTTCAAGTATATGGGTAAATCGCAGCTGCGATAATATGCTGGGGGAGATAGATATCATACATGAACTTGTGGAGAATGAGGATAATGAGTCGGCGGCTGAAAATGCAAGAAAAATGAACGCAGACTGGGAAAGCTTCCGAGAAAAGGCTTCTGTATTGCTGAAATATGACAAGCTTGTGGAGATTGACCGCTTGTGCTCCCGTATAGTTCACCTTGCGGAGAACGAGGAGGACGAAATGGCAGCAGAGCTTGCAGAGCTCCGCGATATGCTCGAAATGCTGAAAAGCGGCGAAACACCGCTCCTTACAAGTGTATTCTGATGAAAAAAGGGACGTAAAAACGTCCCTTTATGTTTTATATTAATTTACGGTCCTAAAAGACAGAATCCGCGGATAGAGTTATTGTAGTCAAGAGTCAGAACATCGTCGAACTCACGCGTAGTCTTTGAACCATCTTCACAGAGAGAAGTGCGGCTGCCCTTGCAGGTCACTGTTTGTTCAGATGTGTTAACGCTGAATTTTACGTCATAGTCAGCGCAGTTCCAGCGATTTGTCTGGAAAAGATAATAACGTATCTGCGTGTCGCCGTGCTTTATGAGATACTGGTATGCTCCATATTCGCCTGCGCGGTTTTTGATCTTATTGCCGCTTATATGGAGCTTTTCAGTCACGGTTTTGATCGAGCAGTCTATCTCACATTCTGAAAGGGGAATGTCCTTGCCGTCAATGGTAATTGAAACAGTTCCTTTTATCCTGTTGAATGGATAAATATAGCCGTAGAAAAACGATGGTTTTAAGAATTTGGTTGAAATCGCTGCAATAATGGCAAGAACCGCAATTACAGAAAAGATCTTAACGAATTTTTTCATTACTTTTCAAGAGTTCCGTGTGAGAGCGACTTAAGATATGCGTTGATAAAGCCGTCGATATCGCCGTCCATAACAGCCTGAATATTGCCGTTTTCAAAGCCTGTACGTGTATCCTTTACGAGAGTATAGGGCATGAATACGTAGGAACGTATCTGTGAGCCCCATGCGATCTGGTTCTGAACGCCCTTGATATCCTCGATCTTTTCGAGGTGCT
>CAMYYQ010000316.1 GCA_947303535.1 uncultured Ruminococcus sp. | reverse complement strand
ACGTGCTTACTCTGTGCGTGCAGGGATTAAGCTATAAGAGTGCGGCAGAAAAGCTCGGTATTACTGAAAAAGCTGTTGACAATGCCATGCAGCGTGCAAGAAAAAAGATACGTGCTGTCATGCATGACATAAATTGAATATGACCGTGTAGCTCAAGCCAGAGAGCGTTGTTTTACAAAGATGTGGGTGGAAGTCCAACCGTGGTCGAAGAAAAAATTAAGCGAGGTATTTAAGATGTACGAAGACAAGACCTTAGTTTGCAAAGAGTGCGGTCAGGAGTTTATTTTCTCCGCAGGTGAACAGGAATTTTATGCAGAGAAAGGCTTCGTAAATGAGCCACAGAGATGCAAATCATGTCGTGATGCAAGAAAGAACGCAGGCAAGGCTGAGCGCGTAATGTACACAGCAACTTGCGCTTCATGCGGCGGCGAAGCAAAGGTTCCTTTTGAGCCAAAGGAAGGAAGAGCTGTTTATTGCAGCGAGTGCTTTGCAAAGATGAACGAAGCATAATTGATAAGACCGAAAGCACAGTCGGAAACGGCTGTGCTTGGTTTTGTTTATGCGTACTGCCGTGCAGTGCGCTATTTTTGAGTTTATGAGGTGCGGAAATGCTTGATAACAGACTGAAGAAAATTGCAGAGCTTGTCAGCGGCGATGGCATCGCCGTAGATGTCGGTACAGACCACGCATACCTCGCGGCTGAACTGGTAAAGAGCGGAAAGTGCAGCAAGGTCATTGCTTCCGATGTTAAGGAAGGACCTCTTGAAGCTGCGCGTAATACAGTAGAAAAGTACGGAGTAAAGGACAGCGTTGAGCTGGTACTTTCCGACGGACTTGATAATGTTGATCTTAACGGTGTGTCCGATATCATTATTGCAGGCATGGGAGGAGAGACTATCGCTGATATAATGGAGCGCGTCAGCAACGCCGGCAGAGCAAATGAAGAGACAAGCTGGATACTTCAGCCAATGACAAAGCCCGAAATACTCCGCAAAAAGCTTTATGAATGTGGCTTTGTCCTCTGGGACGACATTGTTGTTGAGGAGGGCGACAAGCTTTACAACATATTTAAAGCTGAGTATGACCCGAATATCCTCTTTGACTTTACAGAAACCGAAAGCATAATGGGACATCTTGATGAAGAAGAGCCTGTTTCTCGTAAATATCTGGACCGTGAAGCAGAACGCTGTCTCAGAGTTGCCGATAGTCTTAAAAATGCAGGAAAGATGAGCGATGCGCAGCACTATGAGGCTATAGCTGCAAAGCTTAAAAACGGTATCGGTACTGAAAATGTAAGCGATATCGCAGCTTTCCTTGACAGTCTTTACCCTTTCGGACTTCAGGAAAAATGGGACAATTCAGGCTATCTTGTGGAGTGTCCCCTTGAGGAGTGCAGAAGGATACTGCTTGCGCTGGATATTACAAATGATGTGGTTGACGAAGCATTTAAGAAGAATGCAGACCTTATTGTCTCTCATCATCCTGTTATTTTCGAGCCGAGAAAACAGCTTATGAAAAACGATCCTGTATACAGGCTCATAACCGACGGTATCGGAGCTATTTGTATGCACACTAATCTTGATATCGCACAGGGTGGTACAAATGGTGTTATACTGAGCAAGCTTGGCGAAAAATTCGGTTTTGAGCATGACCCTGAGCCTTTTGAGGAGCTTGGCGGTGAAAACAGTCTTGGCTGGATAGTGACTCTTGATGAGGAAGTATCTGAAAAGCAGCTTGCCGAGGTGTGCAAGAGTGTGTTCGGCTGCGAATATGTCCGCTTAAATAAGAGTGACAGAAAGATCAAGCGTGTTGCATTCTGCTCGGGTTCGGGCGGCTCTGACCTTGATACCGCGGTAAAAAAGAACTGCGATGCGTACATAACAGGCGATGTGAAACACGATGTGTGGATAGATGCCAACAACAGCGGCATCGCACTGCTTGACTGCGGTCACTTCCACACTGAAAATATCGTTTTGTGGGAGCTTCGCCGCGTACTGGAGGAAAAATTCCCACAGCTGGATATTGAGATCGCAGCAGCTTCTGTTTCGCCCTGTGAATATGTCTGAGGTGAGAAAATGAGTATATTCATATGTCCTGTATGCGGACAAAAGCTCGATCTGTCGGGAAATTCCTACGTCTGCGGAAAGGGACACAGCTTCGACAGAGCAAGGAGCGGCTACGTAAATCTGCTGCTCTCGAAGCATATGGGCAAGACAGTTCACGGTGACAATAAGCTTATGGTGCAAGCGAGGCGGGATTTTCTGAATAAAGGTTACTATTCGCCTCTTTGCGATGCACTCTGTGAAGCTGTATCCGATAATCTCAGCGGTTCGGTCATTATTGATGCAGGCTGCGGAGAGGGATATTATACATCAGCAATAATTGATAAGCTGAAAGATAAGGACACTGAGCCGTTAGTCTGCGGTATAGACATCTCAAAAACTGCGGTGGAGTACTGTTCAAAGCGTATCAAGTTGGCAGAACTGGCAGTTGCAAGCGTTTTTCACATACCTGTCGCAGATAAATCCTGTGATATGCTGGTCACTTTATTTGCGCCTTACTGCGGTGAGGAGTTTCAGAGAGTCCTCAGAAAAGGCGGAATAATGATAATGGCTATACCCTCTGAGGATCATCTCTGGGAGTTGAAAAAGGCTATATATGATACTCCGTACAAGAACGAAGTCAAGCCCTATGAGCTTGAGGGCTTCGAGCTTGTCAGCAAAAGGCGTGTCACTTATGAGATGAACCTTGACAGTCAGGAGGATATCAACGCACTGTTTTCCATGACTCCTTATTACTACAGGACAGGTCGTGAGCAGCAGAAGAGACTGGCACAGATACACCAATTAACAACAAAAGCAGATTTTGAGCTGCTTGTCTATCGCAATATCTGATAGCAGGTGGTTTGCAATAAATGCTGCTGAACTATAAATAAACACTATCAACGCTCATAGCTGAGTCGGTTGAAAGCAGTGGAACTGCACATAAAAAATAGCAAAGGAATGATCTTATGGCTCTTGACGGAGCTTTCTTATATGC
>CAMYYQ010000315.1 GCA_947303535.1 uncultured Ruminococcus sp. | reverse complement strand
TATGATGCAAGAGTATTCTGCATATTAGCAAGAGCTGTATCTGTTGACCACTGTGCTGTAGCAACCTGCTCGAACTTCTTCTTGCCTGAAGGGATATTAAGCTTTCCGTCGTCGATATACTTCTTAACAGCATCGTATGCACCGTTGAAGAAGTAGCCTGCGTTATTATCAGCAGGGTCACCTGCTGTGAACTCGATATTGAAAGGACCTGCATTGCTGTCAAGGCCAAGAGCGTCAACAACGTACTCGCCCTGGAGCTTACCTACTGTGTAGTTATCAAATGATACATAGTAAGAAACAGCGTCTGTGTTCATGATAAGACGGTCATAAGCGATTACAGGGATTCCTGCGTCCTTTGCATCAGCAAGTGTCTGAGAAAGTGTGCTTCCGTCGATAGCTGCGATAAGGAGAAGGTCTACCTTATCAGCGATCATTCCCTGGATATCGTTGTTCTGCTGGTTATCGTTGTTGTCTGAATACTTCAGCTCAACAGAATAGCCTGCTGCCTCGAACTGTGACTTGAGGTACTCACCGTCACGGTTCCAACGCTCAAGAGACTTTGTAGGCATTGCGATACCTACTGTCTTTCCGCCTGCACTGGTGTTGTCAGAGCCTGCGTTAGCCTCTGTAGCTGCATCGTTAGCCTTTGTTGTAGCCTCTGTGCTGTTGTTGCTGTTGTTGTTAGTGCTTTCATTAGACGAACTGTTTCCGCAAGCAGTTAATGCGCCTAACATTACCAGTGAGCTTACAGCAGCAAGAAATCTTTTCATTTTCATTTGAAAATTCCTCCTTAAATGTTAAAAATTAATTGTTAAAAAATTGTTGCCATTCTTTATATTATAACGATAGCCGTTATAAAATATTTTACTCTCTTTTCGTTGAAGTGTCAATATGTTATATAAGGATTTTGGCGGATTGAATAACATCATTCCACAATTTATATGCATAATGACAATCAACTATTTATTCGTTCTTTCTTTCGTGTTACAGATATATAAAAATCGCGCGTTTTATACAAATGGTATTCCATTATGTGTACTCTGTCTTTCTATATAGTATAAACGAAGCACGACTGCACAAATGGACAACCGTTTTAAAATTTTTTTATTTACTTAAATCTCAGACCTTATGAAGCATCAATTCCTGTATGCGCAGAGCGTCATTAGCGGTGATTACCTTTGACGACTTGTAAGCGTCATCTCAGCCGCAGATAATGCAGCAGTAAGCTTCCTGAATAATTTTCCCCTCTCTTTTCGTCCTATGCAATGATACTTGAAAAAATCGGCGGCAGATGTTATAATAATATGAAAAAAGGTAAAGGCGGACAGCAAAATGGCTGAAATAATGATAATAGATGATGATACACATATAAATGATATGCTCTGCGAAGTTCTGCAAAGCGAGGGCTATACTGTATCAAAGGCATATTCGGGCACAGAAGCAATGATGCTGCTTTCAGCCAGAAAGCCCGACCTGATACTTCTTGACCTTATGCTCCCGGGGCTAAGCGGTGAAGAGCTCCTGCACAATATAAACGGTATCCCTGTTATAGTAGTAAGCGCCAAAACAGCCACTTCCGATAAAGTCGGACTGCTTCTTGGCGGTGCTGCCGACTACATCACAAAGCCTTTTGACATTGATGAGCTCCTTGCAAGGATAACCGTACAGCTCCGCCAAAGCCGCAGCTTATCCGAGGGCGTGATAAGATGCGGAGAATTGCAGCTCGACACAGAATCTCACACCGTTAAATACGGTCAGAAGGATATAAAACTCACAAGAACCGAATACGCTATCCTAAAGCTGCTCATGCAGAACGAGGGACAGGTAGTCGCAAAGCTTACCATACTTGATAAAATAAGCGATGACACCCCCGACTGCACCGAAGATTCGCTGAAAATACACGTTCATAATCTCCGCAGGAAGCTGAAAGCCGTATCCGATACCGACTATATATCAGCTGTATGGGGCATAGGCTTCATGCTGAAATGTTAACCATATCTTAACTGATTCCTTAACCGTTTTCTTAACCATTTGATGCTATAATGGTCTCAGAAAGAAAAAAGGAGGTTCTTATATGGACTATGTACTAAAAACAAATGCCATTTCAAAAAAGTACAAAGACTTCAAAGCACTTGACGGACTTACCATGAACGTGCCAAAGGGTTCTATATACGGATTTGTAGGCAGAAACGGCGCAGGAAAAACTACGCTCATACGCATGATATGCGGACTTCAGCCGCCCACTGACGGCACATTCGAGCTTTACGGAGTAAAAAATACAGACAGTGCCATATGCGACACAAGAAAGCGAATGGGCGCTGTAGTAGAAACTCCATCTATCTACCCTTATCTCACAGCTAAACAGAATCTTGAGATACAGCATAAGATAATGGGAGTTCCAAGCCTTAAAAGCATAGATGCTCTTCTTGAGCTTGTAGGACTTAAAGATACAGGAAAGAAAAAGGCAAAGGATTTTTCCCTCGGTATGCGTCAGCGTCTCGGAATAGCCGTTGCACTCTGCGGCAGCCCAGATTTCCTTGTACTTGACGAGCCTATAAACGGTCTCGACCCACAGGGAATAATCGAGATGCGTGAACTTATACTGAAGCTGAACCGCGAAAACAATATAACCATACTCATATCAAGCCATATCCTTGACGAGCTTTCAAAGATAGCTACTCACTACGGCTTCAACAACGACGGTCACATTGTCCGCGAAATGAGCGCAGAGGAGCTTGAAAACGAATGCCGCAAGTGTGCGCGTATGAAAGTCACCGACACTTCCGTACTTGCAAGAACTCTTGACGGAATGGGCATAGAATATAAGATAATCGACAACGAGTCAGCCGATGTCTTTGCTTCACCGAATATAACCAAGCTTGCTTTCAGCCTTTGGGAGGAAAAATGCGAGATACTCTCCGTATCCGAGCACGATGAAAGCCTTGAAAGCTTCTTTATATCACTTGTAGGAGGTGGCAGCAATGAATAAGCTCTTAAAAGTAAATCTAAGCCTAATAAAATACAGATTCGATGTCAAATGCT
>CAMYYQ010000314.1 GCA_947303535.1 uncultured Ruminococcus sp. | reverse complement strand
CATTGAAAAGATCAAGGAGCTGTTCCCGGAGGTAAGCGATGTAAAGACAGGCTCAAAGCTCGCACAGGACATCACCGAGGTCGGTCCGATGTTCGACACGATAAAGATATTCTTCCTGATACTTTCGGCAGCTATCGTAATAATGGTGGCAGTTCTTATGGAAAGATCAATGGTCATCAAGGAGACAGGCGAGATAGCTACGATGAAGGCTATCGGTTTCAAGGACAACAAGATAATCAAGTGGCACACAAAGAGATTTATCATAACGGCAGTTATTTCCGCAGTTGTTGCAGGCGTGCTCGCACTGCCGGTATCAAAGCTGATAGGCAACCCGATATTCGGGTTCATGGGTGTGCAGCAGGGCGTAAAATACTCAATGAACACGCTGCGTGTCGCAGTTGGATACCCTGTACTGATAATGACGCTCATGGCGATAAGCGTATGGATAACAGCAGCTTACACAAAGAGGATAACAGCACAGCAGACATCAAGCATAGAGTAACGAAAGAAAAGGAGATATCACCATGGCTACACAGACAATTCTTAAAGTAACAGACCTGTGCAAGACATACATCACCAACAAAAAGCAGAACAACGCTCTGCGTAATGTGAGCTTTGAAGTAAACAAAGGGGAAATGGTGGCAATAATGGGGCCCTCGGGCTCGGGCAAATCAACGCTGCTTTACACCGCCTCGGGAATGGACGACGCAACCTCCGGCGAGGTGGAACTGGACGGCGAAAACATTGCAGCAATGACGAAAAAAAAGCTGGCAAACGTTCGGCTTGAAAAAATGGGTTTCATATTCCAGCAGATGCATATGCTCAAAAACCTGACTATCCTTGATAATATAATCCTTCCCGCTACCGAGGCTAAAAGCAAAAAGCGCAGCCGAAAGGAAATAAAGGAACAGGGCGAGTCGCTGATGCGAAAAATGGGCATAATCGAAACAGCAGGCAACGATATAAACGAGGTGTCCGGCGGACAGCTGCAAAGAGCCTGCATCTGCCGCAGCATGATAAACGATCCCAAGATAATTTTCGCTGACGAGCCCACAGGTGCTCTTAACAGAAGCTCCTCAGACGAGGTAATGGACATGCTTTGCTCACTCAACCGTGACGGCACAACGATAATGATGGTAACTCACGATGCAAGGGTTGCTTCAAAATGTTCAAGGGTGCTGTTTATCGTGGACGGTGAGATAAGAGGCGAAAAGGAGCTTGGCATTTTCTCCGAGGGTATGAATATCCGTGAGCGTGAAAGAACGCTGAATAACTGGCTTATGGAAATGGGTTGGTAATATGGTAGATATACTTATTGTTGAAGATAATGAGGAGCTGAGCGGACTGCTCTGCGGATTTCTCCGCGCGGAGAATTACTCCGTGAGCACCGCCGCTTCAGCGGAAAAAGCCTTGTCCCTGTTTGAAAAATACGGGGCAAGGCTTGTCCTGCTGGATATAATGCTCCCTGGAATGGACGGCTTTGCCATGTGCCGCAGGATAAGAGAAAAGGACAATACTCCCATAATCATACTCACCGCAAGGACGGACAGGGAGGACAAGCTCAACGGCATACTCACAGGCGCCGACGACTACATAGAAAAGCCCTATGACATAGATATTCTCATTGCCAAGATAAAGGGCATATTCAGGCGCCGCCTGGCAATGGATACCATATCAGACGGCGGTATCACTCTCAATCTTGCCGACGGGACCGCAGAAAAGAACGGCTCTCCCCTGATTCTTACCGCCAAGGAGTTCGAGCTGCTGCACCTGCTCATTGCCAACAAGGGACAGACATTGGGCAAGGACTTCATATTCGGCAGGATATGGGGAACTGACAGCGAATCCGAACCCCAGACCCTTACGGTACACATCAAATGGCTCAGACAGAAGATAGAAAACGATCCCAAGGCTCCCGAAAAGATAATCACAGTATGGGGCAAGGGCTACCGCTGGGAGGGCTGACATGAAAGGCTTCGACAGGATCATCGCCGCCGTACTGCTTATCGCGGCAGCTGTTATCGCCGCCCTGAACATTGTCATGCTCAAGAGCGAAAAGCTGTCCGTCCCGCTTTACAAGGTGGAGATCAGCCGCGTGGAGAGAGAGCTTTCCGCAGGAGCAGAGCCGGACGCCGCCGACTATCCCCACATCAGCTCAATACGGCTGTACGACGGCTCCGAGGACTTCTACAACGCCGACGGCAGATATGTTATCAGAAGCATAAACGGCAGTCTCTACCGCATAGACTACTCCGACGGCGGACAGGAGAATAATTACGCTCCCCTCGTTATCATGAACGTCTTTTCCGCTACGCTGGTGCTGATGACGCTTGCACTGCTGCTGTACATCAGGCGCAGGATCGTCAAGCCCTTCAATGATATAAGCGAGCTGCCCGAACAGCTTGCAAAGGGCAATCTGGCCCTGCCGCTGAAGGAGCAGAAAAGCCGCTACTTCGGAAAATTCATCTGGGGACTGGATATGCTCCGCAGCGAGTTGGAGCACTCCCGCCAGAGAGAGCTGGAATACGCAAGGAACGAAAAGACCTTCCTGCTGTCCCTTTCCCATGATATAAAGACTCCCCTCTCCGCCATAAAGCTCTACTCAAAGGCGCTGTCAAAGGGGATATACTCCGATGGCGAGGAGCAGCGCTCCGCCGCAGACAGCATAAACGGCAAGGCCGACGAGATAGAGAAAATAGTCAACGAGCTTTCCAGCAATCTCAGCAGCGATTTCATGGAATTCACCGTGAACTGCACGGAATTCTACCTTTCGGACGTCATCGGAAGGATAGAACGGTACTATTTTGACAAGCTCTCCGTTACGGGAACTGATTTCTCCACAGGCAGCTACAGCGACTGTCTGCTCAGCGGAGACCCCGACCGTCTGGAGGAGGTGCTCCAGAATATCATCGAAAACGCCGTTAAATACGGCGACGGCAGGAGCATATCCCTCAGCTTCTCCGACGAGGAGGACTGCCGCCTTATAACCGTTACCAACACGGGCTGTACCCTGCCCGACACGGAGCTGCCACATATATTCGAC
>CAMYYQ010000313.1 GCA_947303535.1 uncultured Ruminococcus sp. | reverse complement strand
CAGAGATCGACGGAGCGAACGGTGTTCAGACCTTCTTCCGTATTACGATACCTAACTTAAAGACAGTTTTACTGTATACACTTGTAACAAGCCTTGTAGGTGGTTTGAATATGTACGACATACCTAAGGTATTCCTTGACGGTGGTCCTGACAGTGCAACCCTTACAACCAGTGTATTCATTTATAAACAGGCATTTGCAGGAAGCTATATCTATAACAGAGCGGCTGCTGCAAGTATGATCATGTGGCTTGTAATTGTTATCTGCTCGGCAGTATTGTTCTACGTAATGCGCGATAAGGAAGAGATAAAGCTGAATAAGCAGATCAAGAAAGCTAAGAAAGAAGCCAGAATGGCTGCGAAGGGAGGAGTAAACGAATGGCGTCTGTAAATAACGGAAGTGCTAAAAATGTAGCATTTAAAACATCGGCTTACATTTTTTGTGGACTCCTTACCATATTGAGCCTTCTGCCTTTCATTATCATGATAGTCAACGCTACGAGAAGTACTCCGCAGATCCAGAGCCACGCTCTGTCACTCAGACCTTCAACTTACCTGTTAAAGAACTATGCGTGCTTTGCAGGAAGAGACTTCAGACCTTTCCTTGGTTTTAAAAACTCTCTTATAATCTCATGCGGTTCCACATTATGTACTATCTATTTCTCAACTATGACAGCCTTTGCACTTGTTGCATATGACTGGAAACTCAGAAAACCGTTCTTTACAGTTATCATGGCTGTACTTATGATACCTGCACAGGTAACATCTATCGGTTTCTATCAGTTTATGCACAACATTGGCTGGCTCAACAGCTATCTCCCACTTATACTTCCTTCTATAGCAGCACCTACTGTTGTGTTCTTTATGAGGCAGTATATGATCCCCTCACTTCCTATGGAAATTCTTCAGTCAGCAAGAATCGACGGCGCAGGTGAGTTCAGGATATTTAACCAGATAGTTCTCCCGATGATGAAGCCTGCTATGGCTACACAGGCAATATTCGCATTCGTTGCCTCATGGAACCAGCTGTTCCTGCCACAGGTACTTCTTTCATCAGATAAGGATAAGTATACAATGCCTATGATGGTAAGTCTCCTTAACGGTGACTCATACAAGACTGAAATGGGTGCTGTATATCTTGGACTTCTTCTTACAGTCATTCCGCTTCTCGTTGTGTACTTCCTGCTTTCTAAACACATCATCGCAGGTGTTGCACTTGGCGGCGTTAAGGGATGATGTATTCTTCAAGTTATCACATTTTTCTTTCTTAAATCTTAGAGGGCTGTTCCGCAGGGAGCAGTCCTCTTTGTTTTTGCTGATAATATTCGCTTAGACCTTGCATTTATATAAAAAACGTGGTATAATTAATCTATTAATACATGACACGGAGGAACACTATAATGTTATCTGATATCGAAATCGCTCAGAGTGCTGAAATGAAGCGTATCACTGAGATCGCAGCTGATCTCGGCATTGCTGAAGAGGACATAGAACCCTACGGACATTACAAGGCTAAGCTTTCAGAGGCTCTTTATTCCAAGCTTGCAGACAAAGAGGACGGAAAGCTCATACTTGTTACAGCTATAAATCCTACTCCCGCAGGCGAGGGCAAGACTACTATCAGTACAGGACTTGCTGATGCAATGCGCAGGATAGGAAAGAAGTCAGTGCTTGCACTGAGAGAGCCCTCTCTCGGACCTGTTTTCGGTATGAAAGGCGGCGCAGCAGGCGGCGGATACGCACAGGTAGTTCCAATGGAGGACATCAATCTCCATTTCACAGGTGATATGCACGCTATAACAGCTGCAAACAATCTGCTCTGCGCAATGATTGACAATCATCTCCAGCAGGGCAATGTGTTACAGATAGACCAGCGCAGGATAATGTTCAAACGCTGTATGGATATGAACGACCGTGCTCTGAGAAATATCCTCATCGGACTTGGCGGCAAGGCTAACGGTATCCCCCGTGAGGACGGCTTCAATATAACAGTTGCATCTGAGGTAATGGCTATACTTTGCCTTGCTTCCGATATCGCAGACTTAAAGGAAAGACTTGGAAATATCCTCGTTGCGTATAACCTCAGCGGCGAGCCTGTATACGCTAAGGACTTAGGCTGCACAGGTGCTATGACAGCTCTTCTCAAGGACGCTCTCAAGCCTAACCTTGTACAGACTCTTGAAAATACCCCTGCATTTATCCACGGCGGACCTTTTGCAAATATCGCTCACGGCTGCAACTCACTGAGAGCTACTAAGCTTGCGCTGAAGCTTGGTGACTATGTTGTAACAGAGGCTGGCTTCGGTTCTGACCTGGGTGCTGAGAAGTTCCTTGATATCAAGTGCCGTATAGGCGGACTTGCTCCGTCTTGCGTAGTTATCGTTGCTACCATAAAGGCTCTGAAGTATAACGGCGGAGTCCAGAAGCAGGACCTTGCAAAGGAAAATATGTGGGCACTCGAAAAGGGCATCGAGAACCTGAGAACTCACATTGAGAATATGCATAAGTATCATGTGCCTGTAGTTGTTGCTATAAACAGATTTGCTACAGATACAGATGAAGAAGTTAAATTCGTACAGAGCTTCTGCGCTGATATGGGCGTAGAGGTATCAATGTGCGAGGTATTTGCAAAGGGCGGCGAAGGCGGAAAGGATCTTGCTCAGAAGGTATGCGAGACTATCGACCTTGTAAGCGATAACGAATTCAAGCCTATTTACGATACACACGCTACTATCAAGGATAAGGTGGAGAAGATAGCTAAGGAGATATACCGCGCTGAGGGAGTAGTATTCACTCCTCAGGCTGAAAAGGCTATCAAGGAGATCGAGAGCATCGGTTTCTGGGATCTTCCTATATGTGTTGCAAAGACACAGTATTCACTTTCCGATAATCCGAATCTTCTCGGAAAGCCAAAGAACTTCAAGATAACAGTCCGCGACGCACGTCTTTCATCAGGTGCAGGATTTGTTGTAATATACACAGGTGATATCCTTACAATGCCGGGACTTCCAAAGGCTCCTGCCGCACTCAATATCGACTGCGATAAG
>CAMYYQ010000312.1 GCA_947303535.1 uncultured Ruminococcus sp. | reverse complement strand
ACGCAAAGGCAGCCTTTCCCATTTTGCCTATGCCATAATCTGACGGCAGACTTGATATATGCATAAGTATACAGCTTTTTCTCATATTTATTCAACTCTCTTTCTGTATAAAGACCTGCAAAAACGCCATACTAAAACCAAAAGGAGTTGATAGGTATGAAGCTTTCACAGCTGTTATTTTCATTTCTTATGGGCTATTTCTGCTACAGTCTTATAGAAATAGTCATGCGCGGCTACACTCACTGGACAATGTCACTGACGGGCGGCATCGTACTTACGATACTCTATGCCATTAACAGCCGCCGCACCATGACGCTTATACGCAGCTGCATCATAGGTACATTTATGATAACCGCCATAGAGCTTACCGTAGGGATATTCGACAATGTTATTATGCACTGGAACGTATGGGATTACTCGGATATGCCCTTTAATTTTCTCGGACAGATATGTATCCCCTTTTCGGCGTTCTGGTTCGTGCTTTGTATCCCTGCAAACAGGCTCTGCAAGCGCATAAGCCGTCAGTTCGGTAACAAAAAGGCTGTTCCGATAGCCTCAGAACAGCCCATGTGATCAATAGTTCTTATTAGAATCAGCATCAAAGAAATTGTTGCTGCTTTCTGTGTAGTAGTCGTTGGATTCAAGCGACATGAAATCGTCATCGTCGATATCAGGAAGTCTTGCACCGCATCGGCCACAGAACTGAAAACGTTCATTGACTTCGGCATCGCACTTAGGACATATCTTATATCCTCTGATGCCGTTAAGCTCATATCTCATCTTCTTGATCCTTCTGCGTCTTGTATCTATATCATCGCAAAGAACTTTAAGAGCTGCGGGATCTTCGCCCTGATTCTTATAATACTTTTTGCCGATATCAGTAAAGATCTCAACTATACGCTCCTCCTCATAAAGTATCTTTCTTTTGAGGTTGCTTGCTTCTGAGATATTTTTAGCCTTTTCAGATACACCCCTGCTTGCATCATTAAATTTATCGAGAATTCCCATCTTAAATCACTCCTGTTCAATATTTTCTCGTTAAATATTGCATTTTTATTATACAACAACAACAGGATTTATGTCAAGTGTTTTCATAATAAATTTAAGTGCAGGCTTGCTTTTTGTGCAATACTCACATTTCAGCTATATCATTTTCGGTAAGCTGAATAATACCTGCTCTGTTAAGTGCTTCTGAAGCCTGAGCATTGTCATCAACACGTATAACGAAAGATACAGCCCTGTCTGAGGTACCGAGGAACGAGTACATATACTCAACATTTACATTATCCTGACCGAGCACATCAAGCACGCGGCTGAGCTGACCGGGAGAATCAGGTATGGATATTGCCAGCACCTCTGTTACATTTACTGCGTATGAAGCCGCTCTCAGAATATCCACTGTCTTTTCGGTATCATTGGCGATGAGCCTGATTATACCGAAATCAGCAGTATCAGCAAGGCTGAGGGCTCTGAGGTTTATTCCGCTTTCCTTGATTATCCTCATGGCACCTGCTGCCTGATTGGGCTTATTATCTACAAAAACCGAGATCTGTCTTACATTTGACATATGATCTCCCTCCTTTGTGGTTTGTATTTTATTGCGTCAGCAAGAGGGAGGATCACTTCTTAGGAAGATCCTCATACATTACGAGTACTGAATGCTCGTCAATATACTCATTTACATGAGTCTGTGCATCATGGCAAAGTCCTGCTGAGGTGGTGAACTTTATATCTATTACCTTTACTGTAGAGATAAACTGATTAAGCTCATTCTCAAATGCAGCAAAACGCTGATACTTCTCCTGCTCAGGCATATAATTTGTGGAAAAAATTTTGATTTTCATAAATGAAACCTCCTTAAAATAAATGGAAATTTATATCACAGCAGCTTAACGCCCCTGCTCTAAACAATCAATCATGAAGCTTGCGCTTATCAATAACTCTTACAGCCTTGCCTTCACTTCTTGTGATAGACTTAGGTGAAACGAGGTGTACCTTAGGATTGATACCCAGCATTGTCTTAATGGCAATTGCCAGATCGCGCTCCTGCTTCTGCATATCCTTAACCTTATCTGAGAACTGATCGGGATTCATCTCTACGCTGATATCAAGAGTATCGGTATTGTTTACACGATCCACTTCGATGAGGTAGTTAGGTGAATAGCCCTGTTCAATGAGAACTGTTTCTATCTGTGACGGGAATACGTTTACTCCGCGGATTATCATCATATCATCGCTTCTGCCCATAGGCTTAGCCATCTTTATGAGAGTACGTCCGCATGAGCACTTCTTTCTGCTGAGCTTGCAAAGATCGCGTGTACGGTAACGAAGAAGCGGGAATGCTTCCTTTGTTATGCTTGTGAATACAAGCTCGCCGACCTCGCCCTCAGGGAGAACTTCTCCCGTTTCAGGATCAATTATCTCAGGAATGAAATTGTCCTCATTGATGTGCATACCGCTCTGTTCGGAACATTCAAATGCCACACCCGGACCGCTTGACTCTGTAAGTCCGTAGATATCGAAAGCCTTTATACCCAGTGACTTTTCGATACTTCTGCGCATTTCCTCTGTCCACGGCTCTGCACCGAAGATACCTGCCTTGAGCTTGATATCATCAGGAGTAAGTCCCATATCGTGAAGTGCTTCACCGAGATAAGCCGCATAGGAAGGTGTACAGCAAAGTATGGTAGCACCGAGATCCTGCATGAACTGCAACTGTCTCTCGGTATTTCCCGAACTCATAGGGAGAGTAAGAGAACCTACCTTGTGTGAACCGCCGTGAATTCCCATACCGCCTGTAAAAAGTCCATAGCCGTATGCTACCTGTACTACGTCCTCATTTGTTCCGCCTGCTGCTGTAATAGCTCTCGCACAGCAATCGTCCCACATATCCACATCGTTCTGAGTGTAGAAAGCAACTACTCTCTTACCTGTAGTACCGCTTGTGGAATGTATCCTTACACAGTCGCTGAGCGGCTTTGCAAGGAGTCCGTAGGGGTAAGCCTCTCTGAGGTCTGCTTTGCTGAGAAATGGCAGCTTGTGAAGGT
>CAMYYQ010000311.1 GCA_947303535.1 uncultured Ruminococcus sp. | reverse complement strand
GGGGATATCGTTACAAAGTATGCTCTGTGCTGCGGAATGTTACTTCCTTCGGGAAATGACGCTGCCAATGCGGCGGCTGTAAGGATAGCAGGCAGCATAGAGAGATTTGTTGAGATGATGAACGACCGTGCAAGGAAAATGGGACTTTCAAAGACCTATTTCGTTACGCCCTCGGGACTTGAGGGTGAGGGGCACGGTTCATCAGCCTATGATATGGCGATACTTGCCCGTGAAGCTCTCAGGAACGATATTTTTCGCAGTATATGCTCTCAGAAAAGCATAAAGCTTGAATTTGGTGCTCCGCCGTATGCAAGGTGGCTGAAAAACACCAATAAGCTTCTGGGAATGTATGACGGAGTTTACGGTGTAAAGACAGGCTTTACCGATGAAGCGGGAAGATGTCTCGTATCCGCCTGTGAAAGGGACGGGAAAGACCTTATCTGCGTTACTCTCAATGACCGCAATGACTGGGATGATCATATCGCTATGTACGAATATGGCTTTGATGCAGTCAGAGAACTTGATGCATCTCTTCCTGTGGATATGTCAGTGGATATTGTAGGCGGTACAAGTGAAAAGCTTCGTCTTGTACCAAGGGACAGCTCTGTAAAGGTATGCACAATTGCAGGAAATGAGGAAGATATACAGTTCACACTGCTTTCTGCCCCATTTGTTTATGCTCCCGTAAAGTGCGGTGATGAAGCAGCAAGACTGCGTATCAGCTATATGGGACGAGAGGTGGACACAGTTCCGCTGTATGCTGCTGAAAGTGTTTCGGCAGATTTTAAAAAGAGTTCTGAGAAAAAAGGTATATTTACGAAATTCAAAGAAATACTCGGGAGCTTTTTCTCCCGTTAAGGATTGGATAAAAAGTGGAAAAAATAAGAATACAGAAAATGATAGCCGATTGCGGCGTGTGCTCCCGCAGAAAAGCTGAGGAGCTGATAACACAGGGCAGAGTCAAGCTCAACGGTCACCCTGTAAAGCTTGGAGACAAGTGCGGCTTCAAGGATATCATCACCGTTGACAGTGAGCGTATCTATATGCCCAAGAAGCGCAGCTTCACATATCTTATGATGAACAAGCCGAGAGGATATGTTACCACCGTATCCGACGAGCTTGACAGACGCTGCGTCATGGATCTCCTTGAAGATGTTGAGGAGCGTGTCTATCCTGTAGGTCGTCTTGACCGAAATTCGGAAGGACTTCTTCTCTTTACCAATGACGGCGAATTTGCAAACAGTATCATGCACCCCAGCCGCCATATCTCAAAGACATACCGTGTTACTGTACGTCCCGATATCAATGACGATCAGCTTGTAAGGCTTTCTGAGGGCGTCGAGATAGACGGTAAAAAGACACTTCCTGCTTCAGTTGTTGTAAAGGACAAGGAAGAGGGAAGAGTAGTTTTGCTTATGACTATAAAAGAGGGCAGAAACCGTCAGATACGTAAGATGTGCGAGGCTGTAGGTCTTGAAGTTGCAAGACTTCGCCGCATAAGCATTGGTCCGCTGAAGCTTGGTATGCTGAAGCCGGGTACTTACAGAGAGCTTACTCCCGATGAACTGCGTGCTATGAGAAACGCTATCGGCAAGGAGAAGTAAGATGCTGGAGATACAGGAAAGATTTGATACAGAGGGCTATGATGAGCTTACAAAGGCAGCAGGAAATGCCGAGCTCCATATAACCGAGGCTCTTGACAAGGGCGATGTTATCGGATTTATAGCATATTCCTACGGCACCGACAGGACGGTCGTATATGATTATGACGACTGCGGAGATATGATGCTCTGTGACGGTCTTGTGCGCTCGGTAATGCTGAAAAGCGTACTGAAAGGGATAAATCATATGCTGTTCGAGCTTTCTGACAGCAGCAAATTTGATGTATTAAAAAAGCTCCGATTTGTAGTCGGAGACAGCAGACAGTGTACAGACCTTGAGCATTTTATGAACGGCTGTGAACACTGTAAAGGCAAGAAAGAATAAATATGAAAGGAACGATTTGGATTGCCAATCAGGATATCTTCAGAGCTTCCGGCATTCAAAACGCTTGGAGAAGAAAATATCTTCGTAATGTCGAAGGAAAGGGCAGAGCATCAGGATATAAGACCGCTTAAAGTGATAATACTCAATATCATGCCCAAAAAGATCGAGACAGAGAGTCAGCTTCTGAGACTTCTTAGTAATACGCCGCTTCAGGTGGACGTTGACCTTCTTCAAATGGCATCTCATGTTTCAAAGAATACCTCTGTACATCATCTTGAATCGTTTTACAAGACCTTTGATGAGGTACGTGATGACCGCTATGACGGCATGATAATAACAGGTGCGCCTGTTGAGCTCCTTGACTATGAACAGGTGGACTACTGGGACGAGATATGCACTATAATGGAATGGTCAAAAACTCATGTTTTTTCCACTCTTTATATATGCTGGGCTGCTCAGGCAGGACTTTACTACCATTACGGTATACCCAAGTATACTCTCGACCATAAGATGTTCGGCGTTTTTCCCCACAGGGCTGAGGTGAGCAATTGTCAGCTCCTCAGAGGATTTGATGATATATTCTATGTACCCCATTCACGTCACACCGAGGTTCGTCGTGAGGACATTGAACGTATCCCGCAGCTTGAGATACTTACTGTATCCGATATAGCAGGAGTGCATATCGTTGCCAATAAAAACGGCAGACAGTATTTTATCACAGGTCATTCGGAATATGACAGGGATACACTGGCAAATGAGTACAGACGCGATGTGGAAAAAGGCTTGGATATACAGATACCGTATAATTATTTCCCCGGGGACAACCCTGATAATGTACCTGTATTTTCATGGAGATGTACGGCTAATCTTATGTTTTCAAACTGGCTCAACTACTGCGTTTACCAGAAAACTCCGTATAATCTTGATGAGCTTGAGGTGCGCAACTGGAACTGGGAGACAAGCCTATAAAAGGAGAATCAATTAATGGACGATTTTAACAACATGAATAATAACGATCAGAATAACAACGGTGATCCGTTTGATAACAGTCAGAATAACGGTTACGGA
>CAMYYQ010000310.1 GCA_947303535.1 uncultured Ruminococcus sp. | reverse complement strand
TGAGAAAAGAAATGATAAATGAAAAGGTTAAAAGGTGAAAAGAATGAATAATAACAGATTAAAGTTTATATCCGTAATTGTCGCTGCGGCATTATTAACAGGCTGCGCAGGACTCAACGAGTCGAATTCCTCTGAAAAGAGCGAGGCCACTACCGCAAGCACCACAACAGCTGAGAATACAACTGACAGCATATCAACAGAGAGTGCTTCGGAAGCTTCAACAGAAACAGCTCGAGCTGAAATAGGAGCTCCCGAAAAGACCGACATCAACATAGGCTACCTCAACTCCACAGCTCATCTCCTTGCATTTGTTGCACAGGAGGAGGGCTACTTCAAGGAAGAGGGGCTTAAAGTTACTCTTACTCAATTCTCCAGTGCTTCCGAGCTAATAAACGGTATCGAATCCGATAAGCTCGATGTGGCTTTCATCGGTTCCGTTCCCACACTTACTTTCCAGAGTCAGGGACATGAGGTCTCGATTTTCGGCGGAGCAATGACAAACGGTCACGGCTACGTTATCAAATCTGAATTTGCTGACAAGGACGAGGCAGGCGTGGAAGTCCTCAAGGGCAGAAATGTCGCTTCAGTCAAGAACAGCGTTCAGGACGCAGAGCTCCAGATACTTCTGAAAAATGCAAATATCGAGATAGGTGAGGGTGCTGACAAGGTAAATATCGTTTACTTTGACAGCCAGAAGGACGCTTATGCGGCACTTCTCAACAGCACTATCGACGCGGCTTCCGTTTACTCGCCGTATGCTTCGCTTGCTAAGTCACAGGGCTACAAGGTAGTATACTACTGTGCTCACGAAAAGGCTTTGGAGAACCAGCCCTGCTGCCGTCAGGTCGCAAAGACCGCAGCACTCAGCAGTACGCCCAATACTTTCATAGCGATTGAACGTGCATTTATCAAGGCGTACCACTTCACACAGTCTGATCACGACAAGACTATCAAGGACGTCAAGAAGTACATCGACATAGAGGAAGACTTCATCGACACTGAGGTCTACGGTGGATACAGTGTGTCCAGTCCTGATCCTGACAAGAAGGGTACACTTACACTTAAAGATACTATCGTTGATCTCGGTTATACGGAAGATTACGATATTGAACCGCACTACAATACCGATATATACAAAAAGGCTCTCGACAGTATATTGGCTGAGAGTTCAGATGACATTTACAAATCACTGGAAGATCACTTCAACGAATTTGAATAACACTCTTTGTTGGACCGCACCGCAGGCATATCGCTTGCGGTGCGGTGCTGTTTATTGCTGATCGTATGTATTTCTATATGTTCGTTATTGACAAATTCTTAACTGCGATATATAATCATATTAAATGCATAGTTTATATATGTATTTTGGCATATTACAATATGCATAACCATTTAACAGAAAAATCATCCATAGAAAGGGGACTCAAGTGACCTATGAAATATGATTTTGACCATGTGACTGATCGCAGTAGTACTAATTCACTGAAATGGAATACATTGCAAAATGAGCTGCCTATGTGGGTGGCAGATATGGATTTTTCGGCTGCACCTGAGATACTTGAGGAATTGCAGAAAAGACTGTCACATGGTATTTTCGGTTATTCTGTTCTGCCTGATGAATGGTATCAGGCATATATTGAATGGTGGCAGTCACGGCATAATTTGAAGTTTGAAAGGCAGCAAATGTTGTTCAGTCCAGGTGTATTGCCAACCATATGCACTTGTATCCGTGAGCTTACGAATATCGGTGATAATGTAGTGCTGCTTTCTCCTGTTTACAACTGTTTTTATGATTGTATTCTCAGCAATGGACGTACTGTACTTGAATGTCCTCTTATATATGACGGAAATGAATATCGAATAGATGATAAGCTTCTTGAGCAGCAGCTAAGTAATAGCAGAACCAAAATGCTTATTCTCAGCAATCCACATAATCCTACCGGAAATATCTGGGACAGAGATGTTCTTGCTGCTGTTGGCAGTCTCGCGAGAGAAAACGATGTTACTGTTGTCTCTGATGAGATACACTGTGATATTACAGATCCCGATACATATTATGTCCCGTATCTGGCTGCTGCATCTGAAAATGCCAATAACAGCGTAACCTGTATTTCTCCGACAAAAGCATTTAATCTTGCAGGACTGCATACTTCAGCGATAGTAATACCTGACAAAATGATCAGGCGGCGAATAAAAGAAGGTTTGCATTCTCAGAGGATCGACGGTGCAAATGCATTTGCGGTACAGGCAGCGGTTTCGGCTTTTCAAAAGGGCGGGGCATGGCTTGATAGTTTACGTCATTATCTTTTTGAAAACAAACAGCTTGTCAGAAATAGATTGGAGGCAGAATTGCCCGAACTGAAGCTCATTCCTTCACAGGCGACATATTTGCTTTGGATAGACGGGACGAGAGCTGTTACAGATAATGGGTTCAGTCTTGCACAGAGTATACGCAATCGGACAGGATTGTTCCTTTCTGACGGAGCACAGTTCGGAAAAGGCGGTGAAGGCTTTTTGCGTATGAACATTGCCTGCCCTTACAGCGTAGTGCAGGATGGACTTGAAAGGCTTGTTACAGCAATTAAGGCAATGGAAAAAAAGTATAAGAGAGGTATAGAGTATGATAACAAGAAATGAAGCCTTTGAGCTTTTGAAAAAATACAACAAGGATCAATTCCATATTCAGCACGCCCTGACTGTTGAAGCGGTAATGAAGTGGTATGCTAAAGAGCTTGGATATGGAGATAACGCTGAATACTGGGGTATCGTAGGACTGCTCCATGACATTGATTTTGAACTTTATCCTGAGGAACACTGCCTTAAAGCTCCTGAACTGCTGAGAGAAGGCGGAGTAAGCGAGGACATCATTCATGCAGTATGTTCTCACGGCTACGGAATAACCGTAGGCTGCGGCGTGACTATTGACGTAGAGCCGATACATGAAATGGAAAAGGTGCTTTTTGCGGCTGACGAACTAACAGGTCTCATCTGGGCAGCTGCGTTGATGCGTCCGTCTAAAAGTACAAAGGACATGGAACTTAAATCCCTGAAAAAGAA
>CAMYYQ010000309.1 GCA_947303535.1 uncultured Ruminococcus sp. | reverse complement strand
TTATCTCATATAATTTCCTGTTTGTCAAGCGTTTTCTTCATAAAAATCCAAGAAAAAAGAGCACCTTGCAATGCTCTTTTTCTTAATTACTATTTTATTCAAAAAGGGTGTCCTGGTATTTTCTTTTATAAAGACGAATAATATTAATTTATTACTCTTGGATTTCTCACATTAAAGAATACCTTCTTTGTATTATTTATCTCATCTACAACAAGAAAGATATTCTCTCTGTCTATATAATTAGGATTAGCGTGTGCCATTCCGTCAAGATTTGCGTAGTATACTTTTAATTTTTCGCCTCTGACTAATGTCTTTCCATTTGCCACAAATCTTACGCCTTCACCAAAGAACTTCAATTTAAACTGTCCGTTCCATACAACGGCTTTGTCGCCGACCTGGCAAATCTTAAGATTTGCTTTCTTATCATTTACGTTTGCTGCCTTTGCTGTATCTGCGTCATTTGCCAATGCTGCATATGATGAAGCTAAAAGTGAAAGTGCAAGTGCTGCACCGATAATATTATTTTTCATTATATATACTTCCTTTCAAAGATCAGATTACTTTGCTGCTTTAAGTGCAATAAGATTATTAAGATATGGCTTGAGGTCAAAACCGTATCTGTCATAGCCCTTGCTATTAAGTGCTACTGCCTCGCCTGCCTTATATACTCTGATCTTTGGGTTTTTGATGTTAATCTCAGCAAGCTTAATATTATCTGCCAGCTTCCATACAATACCGTCCTTAAATGCAATAAATGTCTTTCTAACACGGAATAATCTGTAAAATTCATTCTTAACGGGATTTACTGCTTTAACATCCTCGACTGCTGCTGCCTTAGCTGTAAGGACCGGTGCTGATGATGTGTTGTCTGCGTTCATTGCTACTGATGATGTTGCTAAAAGTGCAAATGCAAGTGCTGCTGCGTTATACTTTGTGTTCATTTTTAATTTTCCTTTCATTATATGTTTTATTCTCTGCGGCTTTTGCCGTATTCATCTTACAGTTATTATTATACCCGCCACCGGCTTTTTCTCAATAAAAAAGGAGTGAAACGTTACACATCAGGAGCAAACGGTAATTATAATACAAAAAAGCCCGCAAAGGCCATTTCCTTTGCGGACTCATTATCATATATAACTGTTATATTACTTTTTAAGAGCAGCCTTTACTGTCTTAACGATGTTCTCAGCTGAGAGACCAAACTCCTTGAGAAGGTCAACAGCAGGACCTGAATGTCCAAACTCGTCGTTTACACCTATCTTGATAACAGGAACAGGACAGCAGCAAGTTACTGCATCAGCTACTGCTGAACCAAGGCCGCCGATGATGCTGTGCTCTTCAGCAGTTACGATAAGACCTGTTTCCTTAGCGCACTTGCAGATAAGCTCCTTATCGAGAGGCTTGATAGTGTGGATATTAACTACTCTTGCAGAGATACCATCAGCTTCGAGAGTCTTTGCAGCTTCTACAGCCTCATTTACCATCAGACCTGTAGCAACGATAGTAACGTCCTTACCGTCCTTCATAACAACCCCCTTGCCAAGCTCGAACTTGTAGGTTGCAGCGTCATTGATAACAGGAACAGCAAGTCTGCCGAAACGCATATATACAGGACCGTTGAAGTCCAGAGCAGCCTTTACGGCAGCCTTAGCCTCAACATCATCACAAGGATTGATGATAGTCATGCCAGGGATAGTTCTCATAAGAGCGATATCCTCGTTGCACTGATGTGTAGCTCCGTCCTCACCAACAGAGATACCTGCGTGTGTAGCACCTATCTTTACGTTGAGGTGTGGATAGCCGATAGAGTTTCTAACTATTTCAAAAGCTCTTCCTGCTGCGAACATTGCGAATGTGCTTGCAAAAGGGATCTTGCCGCAAGCTGCAAGACCTGCTGCAACGCCCATCATGTTAGCCTCTGCGATACCGCAGTCAAAGAAACGATCGGGATAAGCCTTCTTGAAGATACCTGTCTTTGTTGCAGCAGCAAGGTCTGCATCGAGAACTACTAAATCCTTATATTCCTCGGCTAACTCCTTGAGAGCTTCGCCGTAGCTTTCTCTGGTAGCCTTTTTGATTACATCTGCCATGATAATTAGTCCTCCAATTCCTTTAACTGCGCATTAAGCTCTGACATTGCCTGATCGTACTGTTCCTTGTTAGGAGCTGTACCGTGCCAGCCTACCTGATTTTCCATGAACGAAACGCCCTTGCCCTTTACAGACTTCTGAATGATAGCAACAGGCTTGTCCTTTACTGACTCAGCCTCTGTGAAAGCTCTGTCGATATCGTCAAAGTCGTGAGCGTCCATTGTGATAACGTGCCAGCCGAAAGCTGCAAATTTATCTGTGATAGGCTCAGGTGAGCATACCTCAGTTATAGGACCGTCGATCTGGAGTCCGTTGTTGTCTACGATAGCAACGAGGTTTGTGAGCTTCTTGTGAGCTGCAAACATAGCTGCTTCCCATACCTGACCCTCTTCGATCTCACCGTCGCCGAGGATAGTGTATACCTTATATGACTTGCCGTCGATCTTACCTGCAAGAGCCATACCGCAGGCAGCGGAAATTCCCTGTCCCAGTGAGCCGCTTGACATATCAACGCCCGGGATATGGATACATGGATGTCCCTGTAAGAGCGCACCGATGTGACGAAGAGACTTGAGCTCTTCTACAGAAAAATAGCCCTTCTGTGCAAGTACGGAATAAAGTGCAGGAGCTGTATGACCCTTTGAGAGTACGAGACGGTCTCTGTCGGGAGCGTCAGGATTCTTAGGATCGTTGTTCATCTTGTTGAAGTAGAGGTAAGTCAGGGTATCGCTTATAGAGAGCGAGCCGCCCGGATGACCTGATTTAGCGTTATATGTGCCTTCGATAACGCCCATTCTAACCTTGCAGGCTGTTTTCTGCAATTCTTTTTTGATATTTGCGTCCATATTGACCTCCATGATCTTTATTTAACGGCATACGCCGTGATTTGTTTGACAGCAGAAGGCGGGTGACTCGGTCGCCCCCTAATATTGCTCATGTACCTAACTTGTCAATGGCTCATAATATTGTCGCAGGTACAAAA
>CAMYYQ010000308.1 GCA_947303535.1 uncultured Ruminococcus sp. | reverse complement strand
ACGTGTGATCTGTCTTGCTCTGTCAGGACGGAAGTTAAAGAAGATAACGCTGTCATCAGCCTTTATCTGTGCGCCGCCTGCAATTACTGTAGGAAGCATGAACTCATCAGTTACTTCGTTAGCATAAGAGTTCTTTATTGCCTGTACAGGATCTGTTTCCTGAACGCCCTCGCCGTAAACAAGAGCAGAATAAGCCTTTTCAACTCTGTCCCAAGCGTTGTCTCTGTCCATTGCATAGAAACGTCCTGAGATAGTAGCGATCTTGCCAAGACCGATCTTTTTGAGTTCAGCTACAGTTTCTTCCATATACTCGGCAGCTGATGAAGGAGGAACATCTCTTCCGTCAAGGAATGAATGGATATAAACCTTGTCGAGACCATTCTTCTTAGCCATTTCAACTATACCGAAAAGATGCTCCATATGGCTGTGAACGCCGCCCGGAGAAAGAAGTCCCATAAGGTGAAGAGCACTTCCTTTTTCCTTGCAGTTGTTCATAGCTCCGAGGATAGCCTTGTTGCTCTCGAATGTTCCGTCCTTGATATCCTTTGATATCTTAACGAGCATCTGATAAACAATGCGTCCTGCACCGATATTAGTATGTCCTACTTCGGAATTTCCCATCTGACCGTCAGGCAGACCTACATCAAGTCCGCTTGCGCCGATTATGGTATTAGGACACTCAGCCATATATTTATCAAGATTAGGCTTCTTTGCAGCAGCGATAGCGTTGCCGTATGTATCAGGGTTATAACCGAAGCCGTCCATGATTATAAGTGCTACAGGTTTCTTTGACATATCTATTTCCTTTCATGGGTAAGGGCGGATAATATCCGCCCCTTTGTTTTTATTAGCCTTCTACAGCAGCCTGAACGATAACGTTGAAGTCCTCAGCCTTGAGTGAAGCGCCGCCGATAAGACCACCGTCGATGTTTGGCTTAGCAAGGAGCTCAGCAGCGTTCTTAGCGTTCATTGAACCGCCGTACTGGATAGTTACAGCGTCAGCTGTTGCCTTGTCGAAAAGCTTAGCAAGCTGAGCACGGATAAATCCGCAAACTTCCTCAGCCTGATCAGGTGTAGCTGTAAGACCTGTACCGATAGCCCATACAGGCTCATAAGCGATAACAACATTCTTTACCTGCTCTGCTGTGAGTGACCAGAGGTCAAGCTTGATCTGACGAGCGATAACTTCCTCAGTGATGTTGCACTCACGCTCCCACTTAAGCTCACCAACGCAAACGATTGGCTTGAGACCGGCTTCAAGAGCAGCGATAGTTCTCTTGTTTACTGTCTCATCTGTCTCGCCGAAGTACTGTCTTCTTTCGCTGTGACCGATAACAACATACTCAACGCCAAGCTCTGTGAGCATATCAGCAGAGATCTCGCCTGTGAATGCGCCGCTCTTCTCGAAGTGAACATTCTCGGCACCGATCTTTACATTGCTGCCGGCTGTTGTATTTATGGCTGTCTCAAGGTTAGTGAAAGGTACGCAAGCGATGACCTCGATTTTGCCCTCAGCATTGGCTACAAGAGGCTTAATAGCTTCAAGAAGCTCCTTAGCCTCGGGACGTGTCTTGTTCATTTTCCAGTTACCGGCAATAATTGCCTTTCTTAATGACTTGTTCATTACTGATTACTCCTTATCACATTTATGCTTTTTACAGCACTTTTTATCTTTTTTCTCAATATTATTTGAGTTTTTGAACTGATTGTTCGCACCGTTGTAGCTTCCGATCGCGATCCCGTTTTTTACAGGAGACAATAATAGACCCACTATCACTCCAACAAGGAATCCGATAAGCACATAGAGAAAAGCTTTTTCGCCGTTCTCCTCTTTGAATTTTCTGATAGCTTCCATTACGGTTATTTCCTTTTCTTTGATACCAAAACGAGGGCGAATATCTCTACCCGCCCTGTTTGTAAATTCAATTACTTTTCAGCAATAGCTGCAACACCGGGAAGAACCTTGCCCTCGAGGTACTCGAGTGAAGCACCGCCGCCTGTTGAGATGTGGCTCATCTTGTCAGCGAAGCCGAGCTGGATAGCAGCTGTAGCAGAGTCGCCGCCGCCGATGATGGTTGTAGCGTCAGCCTGTGCGAGAGCCTCACATACAGCAACAGTACCCTTCTTCAGTGTGGGATTCTCAAATACGCCCATAGGTCCGTTCCAAACAACAGTCTTTGCAGACTTAGCAGCCTCAGCGAAGATAGCAGCTGTCTTGGGACCGATATCGAGGCCCATCTTGTCAGCAGGGATCTTGTCAGCGTCAACATACTCTACGCTGATCTCTGCGTCGATAGGATCAGGGAATGAAGCTGCGATAGCTGTATCAACAGGAAGAAGTATCTTCTTGCCGAGCTTCTCAGCCTTAGCCAGCATTTCCTTACAGTAGTCGAGCTTCTCCTCGTCAACAAGTGACTTGCCGATAGAGCCGCCCTGTGCCTTTATGAATGTGTAAGCCATACCGCCGCCGATGATGAGTGTATCGCACTTCTCGAGGAGGTTAGAGATAACATTGAGCTTGTCAGCTACCTTAGCGCCGCCGAGGATAGCAACAAAAGGTCTCTCGGGTACCTCAACTGCATTACCGAGATACTGGATCTCCTTCTGCATGAGGTAACCAACAGCTGTCTCCTTAACGAACTTTGTAACGCCTGCTGTTGAAGCATGAGCTCTGTGTGCAGAACCAAAAGCGTCCATAACGAATACTTCACCGTCAACGAGATCAGCGAGCTCCTTAGAGAACTCCTCGCCGTTCTTTGTCTCCTCGTTGCCGCGGAAACGTGTGTTCTCAAGAACAACGATCTCGCCGTCGTTCATAGCAGCAACAGCCTTCTTGGCATTCTCGCCTACAACTGTATCGTCAGCAGCAAATGTTACCTTTGTGCTTACGAGCTCTGCAAGTCTTGCAGCAGCGGGAGCGAGTGAGAACTTAGCCTCGGGTCCGTTCTTGGGCTTGCCGAGGTGTGAGCAGAGAACTACCTTCGCACCGTTCTCAACGAGCTTGTTGATAGTGGGAAGTGCAGCCTGGATACGGTTGTCGTTAGTGATAACGCCGTCCTTCATAGGAACGTTGA
>CAMYYQ010000307.1 GCA_947303535.1 uncultured Ruminococcus sp. | reverse complement strand
CTATGTTGCATCTGAAACCGTTAATGGAGCAACAGTAGACGTAGATTATATCATGCTCCCGATTGAGAACGATTACGTTGCCTCAAATAATGAAAGCACCCCTATTCTTGTAAAGAATAAAAACATCAAATTTAAATTGCCGGAGACCGGGGGCGGCGGCACAGGTCGGATATACTTTTTCGGCGGAGTGCTCACGGCAATTGGAATAATAAGTCTATCCGCCTTGTACAGGCGCAAAAGGAGGCGAGTGTGAAATGGCTTCCTGAGTACAAAAACGGCGGATAATAACAAAGTCAAATCAACGAAAACGGAGGTAAATTATATGAAAAATAGTAAAAGATTCTTAGCGATGATGACAGCTGGCTTTTTAGCTATCACACCTATGGCGGCGACTGCTATGACGGCTTATGCGGTAACACATACACTTACTGTTACCGATACGGATACCGTAGCTCATACCTATAAGGCTTACCCTATCATAACAGGTACACTTGCAACAGACGGACAAACCCTTACTGCAATGTCATGGGATTCAGGAGTGAATCGGACAACTTTAGCTACTGCATTGACTGCATTTGATACTGCTCATTCACCTGGTTATTTTTCTGGTTTTACAACCTCAACAACACCAGCTGAATTCGCAACTATGCTTGGTAGTGTACCAGCGACTTTATATGAGGATTTGGCTAAGGTCTTTAATACATCTGGAGTTATTACGGGCTCAGGTACAGAATTAACTGAAAATTCTGGTGGAACCGCGTATGAAGCTTCTGGTCTTACAGATGGTTGGTATCTTATTAAAGATGAGACTGGCTCAATATCTGGTAGTACAAGTGCAAGAAGCGCTAACATTCTTGAAGTAAAAGGAACTACAGCTATAAACCCTAAATACTCTCTTCCTACACTTGATAAGGTTATAGTTGATAGTGGTGATAAAGAGGTTAATTCAGCAAGTATTGGCGATACAGTTACATATAATATCAAGACAAAAGTACCTGATATGACAGGATATAATAAGTATTTCTTTGTTGTAGATGATACTTTATCGAAGGGCTTGACGTACAATGGTGACCTGTCAATAACATATGGTTCCGGAACAGCGTTGACTCTTGATACGGACGGTGCTGAAACGACTAATACAGGAGATTATTATGTAACTGCATCTGAGTATAATTCGACAACAGGAACGACAATAAAGGTCGTATTTGAGAATTTCTATAACAAATTTAAGAATGTTGCTGCTGGTACAGATATAATCATATCTTATACGGCAACACTTAATAATAATGCTGTTATAAATGGTGAGGGTAATCCGAATACTGCTCAGCTCACATATTCTAATGATCCTAATGCTACATATACTCCTGATGCTTCAACACCTGACGAGCCAGGTAGTGGCGCGCCTACGGGACAGACACCTTCCGATACAGTAAAAACTTATTCTACATCTATTGTAATAGATAAGTATGAACTTGGAACTTACACCAAAAAGCTTTCTGGTGTTAAGTTCAGAATTTCAGGCACAGGTCTTAAATCTGTTCAGAATGATTCAGGTCTTTATGTAAAGGATGCTTCTGCTTCTCCTGCATATTATTTGCTTAATGACGGTACATATACGTCAGAAGAGCCTACTGGCGATTCAACTCATGATGCTGTATATGCAAGTACTACAGAAAAATACGCATATACAGAAACATCTTCCATAACAGAAACAACTGTTAAAGTTGATACTTATGGTGAAACGAATGCAAGTGGTGCTCTGACATTCAGCGGACTTAGCGCAGGAAAATATATTATCACTGAGGTGGAGGCAAAGGACGGATATAATCTGCTTGCTGCACCAATTGAAGTTGTAATTACAGAAACACTTGATCAGACAGCTAAAACTTGTTCATATCATTATTCAAAGGATAGTGCCGAAGCAGTTGATTCAAATACAATTGAAATTGCAAATGCTAAGGGTTCAACTCTTCCAACAACAGGTGGTATCGGTACAAAGCTGTTCTACATCATAGGCGGACTGCTTGTAGCAGGTTCTGTAGTTCTCCTCGTTACAAAGAAGAGAATGAAGACTAATGAGGACTAATATCACAACAAAATGATCACAGCAAATATCTGAAATGCTTGTGCAGCGGGGGACTTCCTCCGCTGCACTGCAATTTTAATACAAGGAGCTTTTGATGAAGCGTATCATTATCAGGTCGCTGCCTTTTGCAGCATTGTTTATAGGCATATTCCTGCTCTTGTATCCCACTGTCAGCGAGTACATCAACGCGCTGCACCAGTCTAAGGCTATTCAGGCTTATAACGAAATAACTGCTTCCATGAGCAGTGAAGAGCGCGATAAGATATTTGAAGCCGCAAGGGAATACAACAGGAGAGCTGCCGCCGCGGAAAATCCCATAATAGCTCCCGAGACAGTATCGGGGTATTACAATACCCTTGATATTACGGGTACGGGTATTATGGGTTATCTTACAATTGAAAAAATAAAGGTGGAGCTTCCTATATACCACAGTGTAGATGATAATATACTACAGGTGGCTGTGGGACATCTTCCGGGAACGAGCCTGCCGATAGGCGGAGCAGGAACTCATTCTGTAATGTCGGGACATCGCGGTCTGCCGAGTGCAAGACTGTTTACCGATCTTGATAAAATGGAACTGGGCGATATTTTCTATATTACTGTCATGTCAGAGGTGTTCACATATCAGGTAGATCAGATAAAAACTGTGAAGCCCTATGAGATAGACGATCTGAAAATTGATCCTGATAAGGACTATTGTACGCTTTTCACCTGTACTCCCTACGGTATCAATTCCCACAGACTCCTTGTAAGAGGTGAAAGGATAGAGACAAAGGAAGAGTACAAGGTATACGTTGCCAATGATGTATTCATCATTTCTCCGATCATTGTAGCTCCGATAATAGCGGCACCGATATTGCTGGCACTGCTGATACTGCTTATGATAAAAGGCAGTAGAAAAAACGGAAAAAATAACAAAAAAGGCAGCTGAAACGACGTAAAGCTGCCTTTTTTGTTATCCTACCAATCATTATTACAACAAGTATACAAAATGTTATAAA
>CAMYYQ010000306.1 GCA_947303535.1 uncultured Ruminococcus sp. | reverse complement strand
GTTTCCAAGCCGTATGTTACAAGTATCAGGTCATCAAGGTTATAATCCTCATGAGCCATAAGAACTGCTTTGAAGCCTGCCGTATATGACGGCGTTAACTGCTCAAGCCGCTGTGCAAGAAAATTCAGTTTGAACAGGTCATCATAGAAGCCGCCCTTGCACATTTCTTCGGGAATACGCTCATCATCAATATTGATGTATACATTGCAGTATTTATTTTCAACGCCGAGCCTGTCGAGGATTTCGTAAAGCTCCAACGGCTTTTTAGGCAGTTGTACAGTGATGCTGTACTTGTCATCATATTTATTTCGTAATCTCGCTCTCATAATCTCACTCTCCTCCTGTAGTTGTTTCTGTTTCCTGTTCCGTTACTTCCTGCGGATATGTGACCGCATCAAAAGTACACCAGTTCGTCCAATCTCCGTCCGAGATAGCCTGCCGCTGAACGCAGCCGCCAATAGCAGAAGAGAAAACAACTTCTCCACCGCCGACATACACTCCGAAGTCAGTACCGTTGGATACTCCCACGCCCTGTATCTCAGGCATGGTATCAATGCCGCCTTGCTCGGTATAGTACATATCAACGATCTCATCTGTGAAGTTCTTACTTTCGGTATCATAACGCACATACCCCATTATCAGTCCCACATTATCGGCACAGCGAATACGATTCTCGCCCGTGCGCTCACCGAAGCAGTTATCTGCATATCCCCAGCCCGATTCATAAGCGTTCCTGCACCATGCGGCGAGATCGGAGGCGTTTTTAGCGGAGCTGTCCGTGAACATATACTCGTTGATAGTAGAATTCATCACAAGAGTATACGTCCGCTTGAATTCAGTGTAATCGATATCAATGCAGTAATCGGCATTGAGACTTTGTATAAGCTGCTCATCGTCCTGTGAGAAATGCTCTCCGTATGCCGTGAAGTCCGTGAGCCTGTTGCCATTAAAGTAGGACATATATATTAGCTGCGCCTTTATCGTCTGCTCTCTCAGGTCGGCCGCAGTCATTGCATCAGCTATTGACTGTCCGTCAGCCTCAACTGCCGAGATATTCTCTTGTTGTTCGGGCGATAGCTGAGAAATAAAAGCCGCCATATCAAACTGTAAATCAGTTTCGGGCGGCTCTACACTTCCTAATGACATAAATACGATTATCGGGAGCAGTATCAGCATTAAAAGTCCTACGCAAATACTTCCGATTACTATGAGGACAGTATCTCGTTTCTTCTTAGCTGTTGCCGTATCAACGACTTTCATTTTCAGCAGGGCTTTCGCTATCGTTGTAATCATTTTTTTGTAACACCTCATGTAAAAGAAAGAGCTGCCAATGGCAGCTCATATAAATCATTCAATTCATGCTTATGTTATAATCCTCAGCGGTAACTTCTTCGGAATATTCGTCCGTAAAGCCGTTTTCAGCATAAACGTTCTGTCCGATAGTCAACTTCTGTAAAGTCTCTATCCTGTTTCTTACCGACTCAGAAATCAGTTCAATTCGCTCAGGCTTCTGTCCTTCAAGAACCTTCCTGATGTCATCTTCAACGCCGTTGAGCTTTGAAAAATCAAACCGACTGATATCTGAAACAAGCTTTATCTGTTCGCTGTGATGCTTTTTGAATGGCTTGCATTTTATCTCTGTATTCTTTATCTGATCTTCGGAACGGTTAAACCAAAGGGAAGTACCGCTGTCAAAAATCGGTGCAGCGCCTATCCATTCAAGTGTTTCTGCGTTCCTTATAAGTCCGAAATTATTAAAATGCCTGTCCTCATTGGCAATTATATAGTCAACAACTATCATCTCATCAATAGCAGCTGATATATCAACGCCCAGTTCTTTACAGGTATTGATATAGTGAAGATAATCATTTTCGTGATTCTCTTTCCCTCTGATCTGCAATATCCTGTAAGCACTGACGAGCTCAGTATCCTTTGTAATAAAGTCCTCACAAAGGCTGAACGGCTCGTTCCCTAAATGGATTATGCTGTATGGAACATGGCTTATTCCAAGTCTATCCATTATTATTGAAGCGATTACCTCGTTATACGGCTGCTGCCTATAAGGTATCGATCCTGCTTTCAGCAAGCAGCGTTTACCGTCTATTATCTTCCAACGCTTTTTAAGATTACCGTCGGAGGTATTATCGGGCGAATTAAAATCAAAGCCTGATGATTTGGTATTTGTTCCGAATAATACATCACCTATATCATCAGAGAAATTGTTATCGAAGAAATTAACGTCCTCCCACTTCATACTGCTGCCATTCGGCTTTATCCAGTAATGATCAGAAAGGCTGAGACCGAAGCATTTTGTCAAAAGCTCGCTCGGATCAGATATACCAAGTGTATCAAAAGCATCGGCAATACCCATTCTGCTCGCAGGAATGGAACGGCTGCACCACCATTTATTCAATGCGCCGCGGTCAATGACCTCATTATGATGTAAAGGGTGCACTATTCCTACAGGAAAATGTTCCCTGCGCATTACTTCATTGACTGATGTTATTCCTCCAAGAACATCATCGATATCAATATCCGCAACCTCTATATTCTTATGCATTAACAGATATTTCATTGGTGCACCTCTTTTCCTTTTACCGATATTAGTTATTATACCATTATTTTCAGTATAAATCAAGTCTTTTGTCATCTTCCTCCTGCCTTTCCGAAGAGAGCCTCCTTATACGAAGGAGCATGGACCTGCAGCAGATAACGTTCATTGCCGCAGCGATAGAGACAGGTTCCGCGCTCAGGGTGTGCGATGAGATCGTATTCGGGTTTGAGAAGCTGAACCGTATCCATAAATTCAGCCGCCGAACAGTTTCCTACATTGAAAAAGAAAGTGTGTGTAGGTATACTGAACAGCGGTTTAGTGAACTCCTTGACTTCGGGTATAAGGAAATCGTTGATATTCTGAGAGGCGATAATAAACGAAGATTCCTTTTTGCGGACACGTTTCATTCCGTTTCGGATATATTCGATAGCGGTCATATTTGAAAGGAATAAATACAGCTCATCAATGGCAGCAACGGTATTTCCCTTGCCGAGAAGCTGACTGCTCATATATGATAAGATATTGAAAAGCAGAGTCCCC
>CAMYYQ010000305.1 GCA_947303535.1 uncultured Ruminococcus sp. | reverse complement strand
ATCATATCGCATCATCTCTTTGAAGCTCACATAGCATTTGTAGGGTTTACAGCCTTATCGGTGGATATCATTACAAATTTCTCTGCGTTGTGGAACTGAGCGAGTGTAGCTACATTGAATGTACCTACAACGTTGTTCTTTATAGCCTCCATAGGAGAAACTTCCATGAGCGGAACGTGCTTGTGAGCCGCAGCATGGAAAACTATCTGAGGCTTGTACTTTTCAAATATCTGATTTATACGGTAATAATCACGAACAGAAGCAATAAGGGTAACGAGATTGAGGTCGCTGCCGTATTCCATGACAAGCTCCTGCTGTATCTCATAGGCATTGTTTTCGTATATATCAACAATGATTATCTGCTGTGGGTGATATTTGGCTATCTGACGGACAAGCTCAGAGCCGATGCTTCCGCCGCCGCCTGTTACCATACAAACCTTGCCGTTGATGAAGCCCTTTATGTCCTTGTTGTCGAACTTGATAGGATCACGTCCGAGAAGCTCCTCTACCTTGATATCGTGTACCTGTCCCAGCAGCGTAGCTGAATCGTCAAGGATAAGAGTACCGATAAACGGAACTATCTTCAGAGGGAGCTTAGTTTCGTTGCATATGTCTATAGCAGCCTTGCGCTCGTCAGATGTAAGTGAGGGGATAGCAAGGATAAGCTGTTCTATGTTAAGCTCCTTGGCATATTTTACGAGTTCGTCTTCTCTTCCAACGACCTTTACGCCCATTATCTCCTTGCCGATCTTTTTAGGGTCGTTGTCGATAATACAGACAGGGTTGAACTGTGCTGAATATTTATCCTCAGTATAGGGTGATTTCTGAGCGTTGAAGATCTCATTAAGAAGCATCTCGCAGCATACACCACCACCGATTATCATGGTCCTTTTTGCACTGTCGCTGAATTTTACTTCCGATTCCACAATAAACCTCCCAAAACTCCGCTTCTTTTGCGGGAAATTAATTAAAAACGTCTTTTTCACATATATATCTTTTTATTTCCGAAAAGCATTTTTCCTCTTCGCCGCTGTTGTCGAACCTTACAGTTATACCTGCCTCAGCAAGCTTTTCTTCGGAAAAGTCCTTGCTGTCGGCAATAAAACGGCGGCAGAGCTCGGTATATTTCGGTACGGACTGAGTGCGTTCGCGTTCAACAGCACGTATCAGTCTGACATCGTCAGCTACCTCGATATACAAGGGGATAACGATTTCGCCGCAAAAATGCTCTTTTATTTTTATGTATGATTCAAGAGTGCCGATGCCTATACAGCTGCCTTTATCGAGAGATATGCTGTCAGCTGCGGTAAAATAAGTCCATTTGCCGAAGACTGTGTCATATGTGCGTTCTTCGATGACCATGCCCTTTTTCATCATATCATCGAAAGTATCTCTGTCAACAAAATGGTATTCTCTTCCGTCCTTTTCGTTGTCTCTTATGGGACGGGTAGTGTACAGGACTATCGGGGTAAGTCCGAGTTCGGAAACGATACGTCTGAAAAAGGTATCCTTTCCCGATGAGCTCTTACCCATGATATAAAAAATGTGGTTCATTTACAAGCTCCGAAAATAAAATCATGTTTTTTGCAGATTACTCCACGATATTCAATTATATCACAATATATTGAAGAAATCAAGGGGGTGGGTACTCAATTATTGCTATTTTTTATGGAGTGGGTATAAATAGTCTAATTAAACGAAATATCAGCGGCATCATCAGATTTTATGGGCAAAAGTGCTGTTTTAAAAGGCAAATTTGTAAATTTTCCGTTTCATGGCTTTACATCAGGGAGAAAAAGTATTAAAGTATAATTTGGAAAACTGAAAACATGAACGGAGGTTTATGAATGAAAAAAAGAAAAAGATTTGCTCAGAGAGTGTTCCGGGCAATGGCTGCTGCGGTCATAGCAGGCAGCTCTTTCCTTCAGGCAGGGACAGAGCTTGCACCGCTCACAGCTAATGCAGGACAGCAGCTTGGATAGACAGATTTTGAGGACGGTGTGGGACTCCCGTGGCATATAGTGGAGTCAGCTCCCGGAGAAATGGACTTTGAGATAGACAATGGAGTGTATACAGTTGAGATAGTAAATCCCGGCGGAGCTTCACGAGGCGGTGAGGATCGCTGGGACTGCCAGTTCAGACACAGAGGACTCAAGATAGTATCAGGACATAAATATAAGGTATCCTATGAGATAACTCCCTCCGAGAGCGGAAAATACTACACAAAGATAGGCAACCTTGACGGCGATGTTGAGATATGGCACAACATGATGTCGGATAACGGTCCCGATTTCAATTCCACATGGGACTGCATACAGATAGGAAAGAACGAGACTAAAAAGGTAGATGTAACATTTACTGCCGACAAGTCACTTGACGTTGCAGAGTGGGCATTCCATTTAGGCGGCGACGGACAGTACACAAACGGTGACTGCTTCCCTGTGGGTACAAAGATAAAGTTTGACAATATGTCACTTATCGACCTTACCAGTGACGAGAACGATTATCCCGAGAATGTGAAGTACGAACGCGCAGGCATACTCACTAATCAGGTGGGATACTTCATGGACAGAGCCAAGAGAGCAACTCTTCTCAGCGACTCGGATAAGCCTGTTGCTTTCACTCTCAAAGACGACGCCGACAAAAAAGTATATGAGGGAAAATCAGTTCCCTTCGGACATGACAGCGACTCTGACGACGAGGTACATATTATAGATTTCTCTGACTTCAACAAGGCAGGTACTTATTACCTTGAAGATGAGGACGGCAATATAAGCCATGAATTTACTATAGGCGGCTCTGAGGACTATTCCTCGCTGCTTTATGATTCGCTGAACTATTTCTACCAGAACAGAAGCGGCATCGAGATAGAGAGCGACTTCATCTCCTCAGGCGATACCTCTGAGCTTGCCCGTGCAGCAGGTCACCCAAAGGATATGGCAGAGATAGAGCAGACATGGGGCTACAGCGGAAGCAGCGGCACTATCGATGTTACAGGCGGCTGGTACGATGCGGGCGACCACGGAAAATACGTAGTAAACGGCGGCTTCTCACTCTGGCTCATGCAGAACCAGTATGAAACAGCTCTTAAATACGGCTTTGAGAAAG
>CAMYYQ010000304.1 GCA_947303535.1 uncultured Ruminococcus sp. | reverse complement strand
CGGATAATCACTATCTTCGTCAAGTTTGTTGAGATCTGCCAGGAAACGCTGGCAAGCCCACTTATGCTTACGGCAGCTTACCCTTTCGCCGCTTATGCACTCAGCTGCGTATCGTTCCAGCTCTTGCCTGATTGTCATCAGATATCACCGAACTCCTCTTCGATGCCTGCCTCGATCTCAGGAAGCTTCGCCGCTGCAAACTTCAAACGGCTGTCGATAGATAAGCCACACTGCCTACCGAACTCACGCATCTCTTTCGCACTCTTGCTCTGCACGTAGACGGCAGGATTCACCTGATACGGAGCCTTGGAGTTCTTAGGTGCCTCAATAAGAAGTCCCTTCTCCTTTATCTCCTCCTCAGCGAGAAGATACTTGTCCCATGCATTGCAATAGGCCGCGAGGTTATTCGCGTCGAGGTCCCCGAGCATATCCATGTCTGTCATACTCTCGATCAGTCGGCGATACTCCTTGCGTGCTCGCTTGCTGAGCCATGTAGGAGCTTTGAGGATATACTTCTTAGGCGTGCGGACAAGATCCTGCTCCGCTTCAAGTCTCGCTCTGCGCTCCTTGGTGAGATCGCCTTTCTGTTCGGAGAGTGGTAGTCGAGTTCTTCCCATACTCTCCTCACTTTCTGCTGTGCAGTTGACTGCACAGGCTTAGAAAAAATTTTTATTTACAATTTTGTGAAAAGAAAACTACCGCAGCGGTTCGTTTTCAGAAGGTCGAAAGTTTTCAACATACCCCCCGGGGCGGTGAGTGCCTCCCGAGCAAGTTCGGAAAATGTTTTCAACGCATCGACAGTCTCCTGATATTCCGCCTCATATAGGCGATGGACGGCTCTATGGTGTGCCTCTGTAAGATATATCAGATTACTTTGCTGTAATCGCAGTCGGTAGTCGTTTATTAACGGTACAATGTGATGCACCGTAAATCCATATTCAATTTTCTGTTCTAAAAAAAGGCTTATCAAATCGAGTCCAAAACAAGCAAAAACGCACTTGTTTCTTGCCTTTTCCCACTCTTTTGTTAAGTAAAATGCTTTTACATCTGCGTTATAAGCACTGAGAGGATTAACTCTGTCTCGCTTATAACAGTTGCAGGCTTTGCCTGACCTTATTTTGTAGCCGCATCGAGGACATATTTTTGATATAGGCATAATATTGATGCAGTTCTGCCCGGACTACTGTCCGGGCTCCTGCTGTCCGTAAGTCATTCCGTATGGTTGTGTGATAGAAAGGAAATGTATTTTGTGCAGTCAACTGCACTATGGTGCAGAAAGTCAGACTTGAACTGACACGTACTTACCCAAAGTACGAGCTCCCACGCCCGGAGGCTTTCACCGTAAAGCGTGCCACGCTGCAATAGCCGTTATGCGATTTCTGCATAGCCGCCGAAGCGGCTTATAAAGTTTTCTTGGACGACTCACTGTCCTTTATCGCTACATCACAAGCGATATGGTTGCGAAGGTCGGACTCGAACCGACGGCCTCAAGGTTATGAGCCTTGCGAGCTTCCAACTGCTCTACCTCGCCATTATGTGGGTGAAGGGGAACACCCACACTTGGGATTTTACGAGTTACCAGATAAGGAGATGAAAGTAGGCGGAGGATGCCGAGTTGTTCAGCATACCGTTACAAAACAACTCGGTAAGGTATCCCGAAGTTGATCCGCCTGCCTTCTTATTTTCCATTATACTTATATCACAAGATGATACAAGGCTTTTACAGGTGTTTACAGGTGCATTTATAAAAAATATTTTGGGAATTGACTTGCAAAAGCTTTTAAAGCTGCTGCTCTTAGATTTTCACGTGTATTTTTTACAGACTTGACATTCAACGCTTCTGCGACCTGTTCCCACGATTTTCCACGAATATAGTACTCCACAAGTAATGTGCTAAGCCGATGATCATTTATCTGCTGTATTTCATCACGAATCCTGAGCTTGATCTCTTTATACTTGGCTATATCTGATTTGATATGTTCTCTTAGCTCTTCGGCGTAATCGGTATCACCTTCCTTCTCAGCGTCGTGCAATTCTCCTTCGAGTGCTCTTAAGCGCAGGTCGATATTTTTTACCTGCATAAGATACATTTCTGGTGTCATTCATCGTTCCCTCCTGCCTGTCTCTTTGTGAGATCATATATACGATATAACGTTTCAGTGTAGAGGGGATCATCTATAACTTCGGGAACTATTATTCCACTAAGCAGTAAGCCTTCATTGACTGCTATAACTCCATTGCCTGCTCGTGCTTTATTTCTAAAGCTATATGAGAGCAGTCCGTCATCTGCGAATGGTTTCAGGTATTTTAACGGGATGTAGTATATCCTTCCATCACCCACCAGAGGAATAAAGTCACCGCCTTTCCAGTGTATTGTAATCTTGAGAGGCGTGAGATCGGTTTGTCCTTCGTCAAAGTCTTCCTCACTTACATACAGTACCTGATGTTCTTCAAATGTGAACTTATCCCAGGCATCATCACTCACATCGAGTAATGTCTGCATAGTTCGTTCTGTAAGCTTGGGAAGATTATAGATTGGATATAAAGAGTAACCGTCTCCCACCCACTGAGCTGTCTTTCCTTGCGCGACAACTATTCTCTTGCGCTGCTTCATTAGCGCAAATAATTTATTGAGTTTCATTCATTTCTCCTTTCAAAATCGTGTTCGGAAGTCTGAGATAGTCCTCTATCAGCTTCCTTGCTTCGTCCCAACTATAGCAGACGGCTACCATGTGACCTGCTTCTCTTAGTGCTCGAAGCCATTTTTTCTGATTCTCAGTCGGTCGATTAGGCTGAACTTTCATTTCGACATAAAGCCCTATGTATCCACCGTGAGCTACCGGCAAGCAGACGTCAGGAACACCTGCTTTCAGTCCTTGTGCTTTCAACTGTGCTCCTGTTACCTTGCTGCGCTTTCCCTCGTTAGGTATATGATACATCAGTCTGAGTTCGGGGTACTGTTCTTCTGCAAACTCAGCCCAGCGGAATAGCGTTGTCTGTTCGATCCCTTCTGCCTGCACCATGCAGCCTCCTTCTTGTAGTATCTCATTCGCAGGAATACTCCTCCGTTCACATCGTTGAAACTCGCTGACGCACTTGCTAAATGGTATCCATC